>CAZTYG010000302.1:0-3110 GCA_964617445.1 uncultured Blastochloridaceae bacterium | reverse complement strand
ATTTTTATAGGCTTCCATGGCTGACAGAGAGTGCGGGCTTCAGACCTCACTAAACGACCTCGGATTTGACGAAGGGGCGAGCAAGTTGAGTTCCTCCAAATTCGCGAGGTCTGAAGGCCCGGATGTTTCGGGGATTTCACGGGATGTCGTTGATGAGCACGCTGATTTGTTCCCTGCGGGTGAGGCGGAGCCGTAGCGGGCGACGACTGCCATCGGGCAGGGTGAGACCGCCGGTGTTGAGCTTGTCGAGGTGGGCGGTGATGATTTTGCGGAGTTTGGGCGGGTGGTTGACTTGCGGGACGAGGTGAACTTCGATCTCGCTGCCGGTCCAGCGCAGGACGCCGTCACACTGGGTGAGTTGGCGGTAGTGGTCGTGATCGTCGCGGTAGTTGTCGTAGGCGGCTTTGAAGGGGGCGAAGTGCCGATAGAACAAGTTGCGGGCAGTGATTTTGATGGCGTCCATGAGGGTTTTGTTGCTCAGGTCCATGCGCACCATTTCTTGTTCGATGAGCTGGTCGATGCGTGAGACTTCTTTTTCCAATGCTGATTTCTGCTCCTCGTTTTGAAGGAGGAGTTGATGGATTTCCTCGATTTTGAGGTCTCGTTGACGACGGTAGGTGTCATGGCGTTTGACGGCGTTGCGCAGGCGGGCGAGTTCTTTTGTTTCCTCGACGGTGGCGGTGGCGGCGGATGAGGTGTTCGGGTTGAGGGCGGCGCGTGCGTCGATTGCGGTTTGGATGGCTTGGATGCGTTGTTGGCGTTGGGTCTGGTCGCGCTGGGCGCGGTCGGCGGCGAGGAGCTGGCGGGCTTGACGCTGGCTGAGGAGGCGGGCGGCTTTGACTTTTTCGACGTAGCCGCGGTTGGGGACCTGGCGGTCGGTGAGCTGGTCGCGGAGTTGCTCGTAGGGGGTGGAACGGTAGCTGGTGAGTTGGTTGATGCCGAAGTGTTTGTTGAGGTATTTGAAGTCGTTTTCCTGGATCCAGCGGTTGAACATGAGACGCACGATGTCGCGGACGGGGCGCTGGGTGTCGTCTGTTAGGATGGCGAGTTGGACGGTGTTGCCGTTGGGGTTGGTGGCTCTGACGATGATTTGGCGGATGGCGGGGTTTTTGGCCCAGGGGCGGTGGATGTATTCGAAGTAATAGGGCCGTTGGTCGCGGGAGTTGTTGCGCAGGCGGCTGAAGGTGTGGAAGCAATAGGTGCCTGCGGCGCGGTGCTGGGCGCTGAGGGTTTCCCATGGGGTGTCGGTTTGTGACTGATAGCCTTTTTCCCAGGTGATGAAATGGATGAAGGGATCGGCAAGGACTTGGTTGAAGATATCATTGCTGTAAATGCCACGGTCCACGATGAGGGTGAGGATGCGCTCGGGTCTCCATTGGAGGCTGGTGCGAAGGCGTGTGATGAGGGGGAAGAAGCGGCCGCGCAGGTCGTCGAAGTTATCGGTGCATTCGAAGTAGATGGGGTGGCCTTGGGCGGTGTGGATGTAGTCGCTGTTGATGAGTTTGTCGGCCCATCGGATGGCGGCGCACCAGCCTTTGAGGATGTTCCGGGTGCCGGTGTAGTGGGCGGTGTGAGGGTCGTAGTAGAGGTCGTTGTCGTGCTCGGGAATGGCGAGTTGTTGATAGTTCCAATGCAGGACGGCATCGATGGTGGCGGGGGTGGCGAGGCGGCTGAGTTGCTCGCGCTGCGGGGTGGGGAAACGCACGGTTTGGCCGAGGAGTTCGCCGAGATCCTCCCAGTTGAGGTATTTGGTTTGTTCGATGTTGACGGCACCTAACAGGATGCTGCCAAGCCATTGGGCGAGCAGTGGCTCGGGCGGGCTGGTGGCTTGGGCGATGGTGGAGAGCGCACCGGCGAAGATGAGCATGCCGACATGATCGCAAAGAATAGCTTCGCCGGGTTTGGGCTGCCATTTTGGAGGAGAGCACTTGCTGGGGGGAAGTGGGCCTTCGGTGGGTTCGAGGTCGCTGTAATCGGCTTGGGGGCTTGTTTCCGGGGTGATGGAGGCGAGGTCGTCGGAGGCGGTTATGGAATTTTGCGAGCAAGTGGTTTCCTCCAAAACGGGCAACGGCGGCAAGTTTGCCGGTTCGGGCAAATCTGCGGAGCGGGCGGCATGGTTCGCTGTGATCTCAAGGGTGATTTGGCGGAGGGTTTCGCCGGAAAGTTTGACTTCGAAGATGCTTTGAATTTCCTGGATCAGGATGGCGCGGTAATTCGGGCGCCCTTCGGCGATCAACTCGGTCCAGCGCCGGGCAACGTAGTGGTCGATGGCGGGCGTGCGCTTTTGGTTGACGCCCCGGCCCAGCAGGACGCGCGTGAGATGCTCGGGATCGCGTGAAAGGATGGCCAGGCCCCACGAGCGGATGGTTTTGCGATCCGCATTGAAGGCCTCTTCGAGTTTGGCGACGAGAACCCCGGCGTTGTAAAGGCGGCCGACGAGCATCTTGTAGGCCATATCATCGGGATCGTCGGGCACCTCCTCCATGAGTTCCAAGCCATAGAAAACCCTGATGAATTGCCCGTCTTCGCTGGCGTAGAGGGTAAAGCTGGGATTGCGCTTGTCGGTGGGAAGGATCAGTTGGCGGGCGTGGTAGGACTCCATGGGATGAGAGCGCTGTGGTGAATGCTCGCCATCACGCTAGCCGCCACCACCCGAACTGCCAACCCGCCTGGAAAGGCCACAGTTCAGTCCGAAGGCGGCACTCCCGGATCAAAAACCGGCGGCAATGCCGTGCGTTTGGGGGATCTTCACTTGCTCACCTCTTCGGCTTCATCGAGGTCGTTTAGTGAGGTCTGAACTTCCCCGCCAACATCTCGCTCGGGGCCACCTGGAACCTCGATCTGATCGAAAACATCGGCTCAGTCGTCGCCCGCGAGTCCAAGGCCCTCGGCACACTCTCCACCCGCTCCATCGTCATCGCCGGCTCCGGCATGGCCACCGGCGGCCGCATCCTCCACCACCTCCGGCTCCACCTGCCCAACCCCGACGCCACCGTCCTCTTCGTCGGCTACCAAGCCGAAGGCACCCGCGGCCGCGCCCTGCGCGACGGCAAGAAGTCCATCCGCATGTTCGGCCAAGACGTCGCGGTCCGCGCCCGCATCGCCGCCAT
>CAZTYG010000301.1:0-3115 GCA_964617445.1 uncultured Blastochloridaceae bacterium | reverse complement strand
GTGGGTGGGTGGGATGGGTGGATTTCCCTCTTGTCGGGCGGGGATGTTCTGGAACATTGGAACGATGAACCGGATACCGACCACATTTGCCTTGGGGGCCTTTGTCTTCTTTGCGGCGGGTGGAAGCGCCGCGCCAAATCCCGACCGGCCCATCCCGGCCCCGGATGCCATGCAGCAGCTGGTATGGGAAAATACCGCATTGGCTGATTTCCGTCTGGAGGGCATGATGCGAACCCAGAACAGTCTGCATCCGATCATCCTGCGCACCCGCGGGCGCGAGATGGTTTATGAGTTTGTCGAGCAGCCGCTGCAAATCCGGGTGATCATGACCGACAGCGGCAGCATTGTACAAAATCGGCGCGGTGCCGACGAGCCGTGGAAGATGGTGGCCGGGGCGGACCGCCAGCGTCCCATCCTCGACTCCGATGTTCTTTATGAGGACCTCGGGCTCGACTTCCTACGCTGGAGTTCGGTCCGTCCGCTCGGCATCGACTCCATCAAGACTCTCTCCGCCTGGGCCTACGAGACCGTGCCGCCCGTCCCCAGCTCCTATGCCAAGGCCCAATACTGGATCAGCGCCGACCACCTTGCCGTCCTCCGGGTGGACGCCTTCAACGATCAGGACCAGGTGGTCAAGCGGGTGGAAGTCAACGGCGTTATGCGCGTGGGCGACGTCCACACCATTAAAGAAATGCAGATATCCTCGATCATTCCCGGCCGCAACCTCTCGCGCAGCCGCACCTACATTGAAATCCGCAAGGCCGAACAGGGATCAGGGCTGGGTGGTTGACATCTCGCCGCCAGCCGCTTCCCTCTTCTTGTCTTGCCGTGAAACTCAAAATCGACCTCCACGTCCATTCCCGCTTCTCTGCCGACGGCGTCTCGGACCCCGATGAAATGGTGGCCGAGGCCCGTCGCAAAGGGCTCGACGGCTTCGCCATCACCGATCACAACACCTGTGCTTGCGTCGATTACTTCCTCCAACATGGGCACATGCGGGAGGACGGCCAGCCGGTGGACGGGCTATTGATCATTCCCGGTCAGGAAATCACCACCGCCGCCGGCCATCTTCTCGCCCTCGGCGTCCGCCTGCCCGATCTCAAAGGAATCTCCGCCACCGAGGCCGTCGAACTCATCCACCAATCCGGCGGATTGGCCGTGCCGCCGCATCCCTACGACATCTTTCGCGCCGGCATCCGCCAATCCCTGCTCGACCAGCTTCCGATCGACGCCCTGGAAGTTTTTAACGCCGCCACCACACTCAAGCGCTACAACCAAATGGCTTTCGACTACGCCCGTGCCCGCGGACTACCCATGACTGCCGGCAGCGACTCCCATCATGTCGAAGTCCTCGGTGTGGCCTATAGCATCGTCGAGGCCCGGAGTTTTGACGTGGCAGGCGTTCTGGCCGGCATCACCAGCGGTGCCGAACTCCAGCAAACTTACATGACCCCCAGAGATGCGTTCAAAAAAACCTGGAACAACGTCTTCCGCTTTAAGCGCAAACCCCGCAACGCCAAATCCAAGTGATGGCCGTAAAACCACTGCGGTGTGGTTGGTTGTAGCAGCTTCTTAGGGCCGCTGCCACATCCCGCCGCATGCCACTCATTTTGAATTTGTATAACTACACGGAAACACAACGCGGAAGGTGGTTCCTTCTTCGGCGGAACTGGTGACTTCCAAGCTTGCATCCAGCAATTCGCACAGACGCTTCACGATCGATATCCCCAGACCTTCGCCGTGCTGGCTGTGGGTGGCCTGGGTTGGTTGATCCTGGTCGTCGGGTGCGGCCAGCACCTTCGAGCTTTCGTTCTTACATGGTGCGTTTTTTTCATCCGATTCTTTCGCGCTTGCAGTGGCTTCTTGCAACCCTTCCTTCAGCAACTGACCGGAAAATGAAATGATGCCCGGGCCGGTATCCTTGACCATCAACCACCAATTTTCTTTTTCTTCGCCCCAGCTTACGACCACCCCGCCTTCGTCGGTGTATTTCAGCGCGTTGAGCAGCAAATTTTTGGCGATTCGCCTTACCTTGTCGGAATCACCCTCGATTTCCAGCCGTGACGGTCCTTCTGTTTTTAAGTACAGTTCGCGTTCGCGGGCATAAGGCTGGTTGCTTTCGCACAACTTGGTGATCACCTCGGCGGCGTTGAAGTTGGCCAATTTCCGTTTCTCCTGACCGGCTTCCAATCGCGCAAGCTGCATTAGTTCTCCCAGCATCCCATTCAACCCCGCTACGGCCCGTTCCAGAAACAACGCGGATTCCAGCCGTTCGGGTTCGGCCATGTTGGACTGGCCGATCCTGGTCGCGGCCATGCGGACGCCGATGACGTCGCTGTTCAAATCGTGGACCGCTTGGTGGATCAACGTGGCACGGTGCTGTTCGAGTTGGCTCACGGTGGCCAATGCGTCCTTAAGATCGCCCACACGTCCCGCTGCCTGTGCCTGTTGCATGCGCTCGTACTGGCCGGCGCTCTCGCTGATCGTATCATTGGTCAGTTGGATCAACTGGCGGTGCGCCTCCACAAGGGTCGCAGGCTCCAATTCGGGGTGTGCGTCGGCAATGCGTGCGAGTTCTTCAAACACACAACGCTGGAAGTGCCCGCACTCCGTGATCAGTTCGGTCAATTGATAGCCCTGCTGCCATCGATGCAGGCCGTGCTTGACCCCCTCTTCCTGCTTCTGGGTTTCCGCGGTCCGGGCATCCGCCCCGCCCGGATGGGAGCACAGTCTAAGTTCGTACGCATCCAGGATGGCGGGAATGTGATCGAGAAATTGGCCGATGGTTAACGACCGCCCGGTTGTTTGCGAGGGATCGGCGCGGTCCATCTTGCGCCAGGCCAGCAGGATATTATCCCGTCGTGCGTTGAATAAATCACTCAGGATGTTTAATTGCTCGTTCGAGGTCATGGACATAAGTTTTTAGTTTCGGTGAGGTGACAAAAGGGCTGCCAAGTATCACCACAGGGACAGATAGCCCGTCCGGGGATGGATGTCCATGAAGGACTCGCTTGCCGCGCCTGCGTGGCGCGGAATCCGGGGAGGGCGGGACTCCGCGCCCGCCGGAAGACAGCTTGCGGTCACGCACCCCCATCATCAGGAAGAGGCCACCCAT
>CAZTYG010000300.1:0-3126 GCA_964617445.1 uncultured Blastochloridaceae bacterium | reverse complement strand
CAGCACCGGCAGGGTGGTGAGCGACGCCGCCATACCCGGCAGGTGTGCCGCGCCGCCGGCACCGGCGATGATGCAACGCAGCCCACGGCTCTCCGCGCTCTCGACGTAGTTGTAGAGCAGCTTCGGCGTCCGGTGGGCGCTGACCACTTTGCACTCGTGCGGAATGCCGAACTCCACCAGCACATCGGCGGCATGTTTCATGGTGTCCCAGTCCGAAGTGCTGCCCATGATGATGCCCACACGGGGCACGGGTTTCTTGACGTTGCGGGGAGATTTGGTGGCGGGCATGGTGCGAAGAGGGTTGGAAAGCAGGGATCATCCCTCATCGGCCATACGACAGGCGTCCATGAGAATCCCCATGGCGTCGCCCTCGATGCTGATCGCCGGACTGCTAACGTCGAAGTTGAATTGAAACTGGCCGCTCTTGAGTTTGAGCAGGGCGGGCAGGGCATGGACCCCGGTGCGTCCGTCGCCCAGATCGGCATGCACGATGGCACCACAATAAAAAAATATCTGACCGCTGGTGGGTTCGCCGAGGATGGAAAGCTGACCGGTTTTATTGCCCTGAACGAGGACTTGGGAGAGATCGATCACCGAGAATTGTGAGAGATCACCTTTGAGAGGTATTTTGCTCTCGACCGATCCGGAATCATCCGCGCTGCTTCCGCCGTGTTCGACCTGCTCGGCCACCTTGATGATCGCCTCCACCTTTTTCATCAACCGGTCCAGCTCCTGCTCGCGGTCGATAAGATTGGATGCCACGGTGCGGGCCAGTCCCAGTGCGTTGGAACTGGTAAGTTTGGTCCTGATGGCCTGGGTGATCTTGCCGGTGCTGCGCGCCGCCTGCGCTTCGGGCACCACTCTCGGCCGCGCCACCACCTGAATGCTCTCCTCCGGGTCCTCCTCGTGCATTCCGGACTGCCCGACTTCCACCACCTCTTCCATGTCCGCCACGCTGATCAAAACATGCCTGCCGTCCGGCATCAACTCCACGTAACTGCCCAACTGCAGGGGCCGCCCGTCGTGCAGCCGCGCGGTCAGGTTGCGAAACAAACGCTCCGCACTCGTGTCCCCGCTCTCCCATGCCGCCACCGCATGCTGGTAGATCGTCGGAAAGCCGCCCTCGAACAATTTGCGGAACGGCGTGCCGACCTCCAATTGCTTGAGGGGGTAGTCCAGCAACTCTGCAAACCGCGGATTGGCCACGATCAATTTGCCATCGTCACTGAACAACGCCAGCGGCAGCGGCACCTTCTCAAAAATGATCTTGAACTGCCCCTCCATCTGCCCCAGCCGGAAACTGCTGGCGAACAACTCCTTGTTCTTTTGAATCAACGCCGCCTGCTGGGCTTCCATCGCCGTGAGCTTGTGCGAAAGGTTTTCCACATGATTGACCAACAGATCCCGTGCCGAGATCAGCCCCACGAACGTATTGTGGTCGTGCACGATGATGTCGTGGAAAAACTCGTCGTGCCCCGCCTTCTCCGACAACAACCGCATCACCAGCTCGTCGATCTCCATCGCCGCCTCCACCGTCAACGGCGTGGTGATCATGATCTGCGCGACCGGCTTCTTGAGAAACTCCGCCTGCTGGGCCTGGTTGATCAACAACTGGCTCAGATGACTGCGGCTGATCAACCCGAATTTGCCCTCCCCAGCCAGTACACCGAGGCTCACCACCGACAACTGCGACTGGAACCACGACTTCACATCCCCGATCGGCATGTCCCCCTCGACATAGTTGGTCGTGTAAACCAAATCCTGCGCCTTGATCACTTTACCGGATGCCACGCCCAAACCTTAACCACCCCCGCGCGACACATCAAGGTCTCAGATGCCCTTTTTGCGGATGGGGATTCTGCAGGCTTGTATCCCCTCACCTCCCTGCTTGGCTCGTGCCATGACCGCCTACGACCAACTTTCCGCCCGCGCCCGCGAGCTTGCCCTCCTCAAATCCACCTCCTCCCTTCTCCACTGGGACCAGGAAACCATGATGCCCTCCGCCGCCAACGACTGGCGCGCCGACCAGCTCGCATGGCTCTCCGGACGTGCCCACGCCATGGCCACCGCCCCCGAAGTCGGCGACTGGATCGAACAGGCCCGCACCGACGACACCGGCGCGGACCCCCTGCGCGCCGCCAACCTCCGCGAATGGCTCCACGACTACCAGCGCGCCACCCGCCTGCCGGGGGAATTTGTGGAAACCTGCGCCCGCACCGAAGCCCGCGCCCACCAGGCATGGGTGGAGGCCCGCCGGGCCTCCGACTTCTCCCTCTTTGCCCCGCTGCTCGAAACCCTCGTCGATCAAGCCCGCCGCAAAGCCGGCTACTGGGGCCACTCCGGCTCCCCCTACGACGCTCTCCTCGACGGCTACGAACGCGGACTCACGGAAACCACCGCCGCCTCCATGTTCGACGACATCCGCTCCTGGCTCGCCCCGCTCGCCGCCGAAGGCGCGGAAATCAGCCGCGCCAAAGCCGCCGCCCTCCCCTCCGGCCCCTGGCCTGTCCCCGGCCAACAGGCCCTCAACCAACGCGCCGCCACGTGGATCGGCTTCGACTTCGCACACGGACGCATCGACACCACTGTCCACCCCTTCTGCACCACCATCGGGCCCCGCGACGTCCGCCTTACCACCCGTTACGACGAAACCGACTTCACTTCCTCGCTCTTCGGTGTCATGCACGAGACCGGCCACGGCCTCTACGAACAGGGCCTGCCCGAAGACCGCCACCACACCCCATGCGGCGATGCCGTCTCCCTCGGCGTCCACGAATCCCAGTCCCGCCTCTGGGAAAATCACATCGGCCGCGGACTCTCCTTCTGCCAGCTCCTTTCCTCATGGACCGCCGAAGCCTTTCCCTACGCCCCACCCCTCAATCCCGACTCCCTCTGGCGCCACCTCAATCGTGTCCGCCCCTCCTTCATCCGCGTCGAGGCTGACGAACTCACCTACGACCTCCACGTCGCCCTCCGTTTCGAAATCGAACGCCGCCTCATCAAACAAGAACTCGAGGTCGCCGGGGTCCCCGCCGCTTGGAACCAACTCTTCCGCGAACTCTTCGGCATGGACGTGCCCGACGACCGCCACGGCTGCCTCCAGGACATCCACTGGTCCATGGGCGC
>CAZTYG010000299.1:0-3132 GCA_964617445.1 uncultured Blastochloridaceae bacterium | reverse complement strand
CCCACCCGGTCCCATCCCGAACCCGGAAGTGAAACGCTGCCTCGCCGATGGTAGTGAGACGAAAGGTCTCGTGAGAGTAGGTCGTCGCCAGTTCTATGACCCCGGTCCTCCGCAAGGAGGACCGGGGTCTTTTTTTGTCCGCATATCCGGCGGATTGGAATTTGCAGGGGATCAAACCTCGATGAATACCCGGCAGGAGTTGGTGGGGAACGGCCTACCCGGTGGTGGTCTTGATCTCGATGATGTCGTGCGGTGCGGATTCCCGCTGGCCGGCTGCGCTGACCCGGACATAGCGGGCCTTGGACTTGAGTTCGGCCAGGGTGGCCGCACCCAGATATCCCATGCCGCTCTGAATGCCGCCGGCCAGTTCTCGCAGTACTGAATCGGTGGAGCCTGAAATTTCTTTGAGTGCCTCGACACCCTCGGCCGCGGCCTTGCGGTTCACATCTTTTCCTTCGTGGCCGTAGCGGGCGGCGGACCCGGCCTTCATGGCTTCCAGGCTGCCCATGCCGCGGTATTGTTTGTAAATCTTGCCGTTGATTTCGATGATCTTTCCGGGCGCCTCGCGGCAACCCGCCAGCAATCCGCCGCAGATGACGCTGTTGGCCAGGGTCAGCGCCTTGACGATGTCGCCGGATTTGGTGATGCCACCGTCGGCGATGAGATGGATGCCTTTTCTCGCCGCGGCTTTGCTGGCGGTGTAAAGCGCGGTGAGCTGGGGAATGCCGACCCCTGCGACGATGCGGGTGGTGCAGATCGAGCCCGGCCCTTGGCCGACCTTCACCGCATCGGCTCCGGCATCGGCCAAAAATTCGACCCCTTCACCGCTGGTGACATTGCCGGCGATGAGGGTGAGTTCCGGAAATTCGTGGCGCAACATGCGGATGGCATCGCCCACGCCTTTGGTGTGGCCGTGGGCGGTGGAGACCGCGGCGGCGTCCAGGCCTTCCTGGACCAAGCGGCCCACGTGTTCGAGAATGCGTTCCCGGTCCAGCTCGCCATCCGGGGTGCGGGGGGTGGAGATGGCGGCACCGCAGACCAGCCGGAAATTGGAGTCACGGGCGGCGCGGCTTGAGGAGCCAGATTCCTCGGTGATGCGCTCCACGTCGCTGAACGTGAAGAGCCCCCGCAGCTTGTCCTCGCGGTCCACTACCAGCAGCTTGTGGATGCCCATGTTGGAGTCGAAGAACCGGTCGGCGGTGGCGATGGGGTCGCCGCCCAACTCATCTTCGCGGATGCTGAGCACGCTGGAGCGCACGGTCATCGCATCCCGCACGCTGCGGGATGCGTAGCGTTGCCGGACCACCGGGCTGCTGAGCAGGCCGACCAGCACGCCCTGTTCATCGGTTACGGGAAAGGTGCGGAAGTTGAAGTCACGGGATTCGATCATGTCCAGCACATCGCCGATTTTTTGATCGGGGCTGACGGTGATGGGATCCTGGATGAGGCCGTGGATGTGTTTTTTGACCCGGGTGACTTCCTTGATCTGCTGTTTGTCGGGAAGGTTGTAGTGGATGAGGCCGAGTCCGCCATGCAGCGCCATGGCAATGGCCATGGCCGATTCGGTGACCGTGTCCATGTCGGCGGAGATGATCGGCAGCTGGAGTTGCAGGCGGTCCGAGAGTTGGGTCGCCAGCTGGGCCTGGCGGGGCAGGACTTCGGAGTAATTGGTGGCCAGGGAAACGTCGTCGTAAGTCAGCGCTTCGCCGGAGTAGGTGCCGAAGAATTCATCGGCGGCGAGATACAGCGGGTCGGGATTGCCGGTTTCGTGGGCCATGTGATATCTCACATGAGGCGGGCGCATTGTTCAAGTTGAAATCGTGCCGCACGGCCAATCAAACAGCCTATTTTACAGCCCCGACCCATGTGGACCTCCCCTTGTATCATCGGGGTCCCACGGCTTCCGAGCCTGGCGGGAGAAGGTCGCGATGTGACGCAAAGCCTGCTCGCGATAGCGAGCTTCTCATTCAAGGCTGGAGGCCCATAGTGCTTATCTGAGGGGAGCGGGGCATAAAGGGAGGAGAAATCATGATCGCAGGTGCAAGATGCCAAGGGAACAGTCGGTTTACAAAGAGGTCGCGGAGAGCGGGGAGAGTTGATGGAAACCACTAATTTTCACTAATGACCGCTAATATGAATGTCCGGTAGAAACCACGAACTCCGACAGGTCGCGAGCAGGTGGGCACGAACCGGAAAGGTCCCCAAAGTATTCAATTCGTGTGAATTCGTGGCTTTTATCGCCGTTTCTGTTTTCAGCGCCATGAAAATTTTACAGTGAAATATTTTTTCAAAATTTGGCATTGGGTCCGGCCTGCTGTGGGTGCCATCAGAGTAGCGGGGCGTGCGTGGGAAAAATAGTTTCAAAGAAAAAGGCTGTTCTGATGCGCTAGTAATCTTATGTGTACATTAGCGACAAAATAAAGATTGCCATACTTGTGATAGTCTAACTAGTCTCCACGCCAATGAAAGCCATGTCGCGACATTGGAGTGTTATCCAGCCGATTGGGCTGTCGCTTGTCGTGATGCTGATGGTCTTGTGCTCGTCGACGTTGCAGGCTGCATTGGACTGGGATTACAAGGCGCATGGCGCGGGGCGTGCGCTTTATGATGGGGGCTGGCATGTCGTTTATCCCGTGGGACAGGTTCAGGCGTCGCCCGAGTTTTCATTCACCATTCAGTTGGTTTACCGGAACAATCGAGGTGGCCAGGGAATGTTCGGCAACCAGTGGTACTGTCCACAATTGGAAAGTTCGGTGGTTCCCAGAGGACGCGACATGTTGTTGTGGACCACGCCGTCGGGTTCCCAGGTGGCCTTTCGCCGCGCAGGCCGCAGGTCCGAAGGCTTCCGCAGTCATGACGGCAACTGGCGCATGGAGATATCCTCAGGCCGTCATCGGATTTTCAATGCGGCGGGCTGGGAATACGATTACAGAGGCGGACGGCTGCATTCGCTGACTTCGCCCACCAGCAGAATTTTGGAAATCGTATGGCGGCGCGACCAGATGGAGGGAGCCCAACTCCGTGATCCGGTTACCAATGCCCGCCAGATTCTCTGGGGCTGTGACTTTGGCCGGGATCGCCGGATTTCCCGGCTGCAGACTACTACGAGCGCTCCGCCAGTCCATCGCGCCT
>CAZTYG010000298.1:0-3136 GCA_964617445.1 uncultured Blastochloridaceae bacterium | reverse complement strand
AAGAAGATGGTTTCTTCGGGGATGTTGGCGTAGTAGATCAGCATGTATTGGCTGAAGGCGATGTAGGCCCAGAAGATGGTGAATGCGAAGAGGAACTTGCCCATGATGTGGTTGTGTTCGGCGTTGATCACGTGACGCAGGTAACCGCCGGTCCGCAGGGCGTTGGACACCAGAATCAGCGCGGCCATGGAGGCGCTGGCGACGCCCGCGAAGATATAAACCCCCCACATCGTCGAAAACCAATGGAAGTCCAAAGCCATCAGCCAGTCGATGGCGAAAAATGTCAGCGAGAAGGCGAAAAGCGGAATGCCGGCGTAGGACCACTTGCGCATGGTGAGCGAGTGGGAGACCCGGCCGTCGGTGTCCTGGGCAACGGAATGGCCGCGCATCCACCAGGCAAAGAAGGCAAAGACGCCAAAATAAACCACCTGGCGCGCCCAGAAGAATGCATCGTTCGCCAGCCACCACTGTTTTTCGACAAGCAGCGGGTCTTTGGCCGGGTCGGTGGTCCACCATTTGTACAGTTCCGGCATGCAGAACAGAATGGGGATGAACAAGAGGGGCAACCACGGGAGGAAAAGCGACGCCCCGGTTTCGAGGATTCGGCGCACGCCCACTGACCAGTCGGCATCAACCGCGTGATGCAGCAGGACCCAGAAGAGGCACCCGGCGGAGATGGTGAAGACGAACATGAAGCCTAGCAACCATGAGTAGGCGAAAGACTTTTTATCGAAGAAGGCCCAGACTCCGCTGATGATGAGGAGGAACAGGCCCGCGACCAGCAAGACGACGGGAAGGACGCCGGTGCGGGTCAGATTCAACTGTTCGGGTTCAGGCTGTTTGATTTCGTGCGTGGCGCTCATGGCAAAGCCCCCCTCTCGGCTTCCGGCACCTCGTCGATCGAGCCGGTGTAGGAGCGCTGCAGCGCGCGAATGTAGGCGATGATCGCCCAGCGGTCCTCGACCTGAATGTGTGGCAGACCGAACATCTGCCCCTTGCCATAGGTGATGGTTTGGAAAATCTGGCCTTCGGGCATTTCACGCAGACGGTCGGTGTGGAAGTTGGCGATCCCGGCGATGCCGTACTGCGCGGTGATGCCCATGCCATTGCCGGAGGAACCGTGGCAGACGGCGCAGTTGATCTGGTAACGCTCATGGCCGCGGGCCAGCATCTCGGAGTTGACGGTGACCGGCAGACCCTCGCCGTAAAAACCGTCAATGCGACCAGTCAGCAGGTAGGTGTCCTCGATCGGCTGACCGAAAGGAACAGTGCCGGGGACGGGCATACGATCGGCGCGTCCGTCTTCGAAAAACGGGCGTGGCGTCTGGGTTTTGAATTTGGACTGACGGTCCATGTCAGGGAAAATCTCGATCGGCGGTGTGGAAAATTTCTGACCTCGAAATCCGGCAAGGGCGGCCACGGAAATGATGGCGACGATCAGACCTAAGAAGAAATACTTGATCATGCGGCCTCCTCATCGTGTTCGATGCGGGTGATGTTGATGCCGCCGACGTTTCCCAACAACTCCGCGGTTTCCGTGTCGGAGAACAACGGGTCGGTGGATTCGACAATGATAAAGAATCCGTCGTCGGTGACCTTGTCGCAGAATCGCTCCCATTCGAAGACCGGGTGATGGAAGCGGGGCATGAGATTAAGGGTGAACAAGGCGCCGACTGTGGCGAAGGCGGTGAATAGGATGGTGAGTTCGAAAAACACCGGAAAGGTCGGCTCGAAGGCGAAGTAGGGCTTGCCCTGGACCACCAGCGGGTAATCGATGGCACTGGTATAATAGACCAGAACAAAAGCGAGCAGACACCCAACGACACCGCCGCAGAGCGCGAAGAACGATACGCGCGAGCCGGGCAGACCCATGGCATCGTCCATGCCGTGAATCGGAAAGGGCGAATGCACATCCCAGCGCTTGTAGCCGGCGTCGCGCACTTTCTTGGCCGCCTCGAAAAGGTCGTGGGCGGAGTGGAATTCCGCGCCGATGCCGTAGAGGGATTTCTTCATGTGGCCACCTCTTTTTTGGAGGATGGATCGGGTTTGTGATGCGGATCAGCTTCGGGCAGGACTGCCTTGACCTCGAACATGGTGATCGCCGGGAGAAACCGCAGGAAGAGCAGGAATAGGAAGAGGAACAGGCCGATGGTGCCGACAAAGAGCAGAACGTCATTGATCGACGGGCGGAAATAACCCCAGGAGCCGGGCAGGAAGTCGCGGTGAATGGAAGTGACAATGATCACGAAGCGCTCGAACCACATGCCGGTGTTCGGGAACATGACGATGCACCATACCCAGATGACGTTTTTGCGGAAATATTTGAACCAGAAAAGCTGCGGTGCGGCGACGTTGCAGAAAATCATCGCCCAATAGGCCCACCAATAAGGTGCGTCGAAGCTGATGCGGTTGCCGAGAAAGGCCCATTTTTCGTACACGTTGCCGCCATAAATGGCGATGAACAGCTCCATGGCGTAGGCGTAACCAACGATCGTGCCGGTGAGCAGGACGATCTTGGCCATGTTGTCGATGTGCTTGAGAGTGATCAGATCATGCAGGCCGAAGATGGCGCGTGCGGGGATCATGAGGGTGAGCACCATGGCGAAGCCACCGAAGATCGCCCCGGCCACAAAGTAGGGCGGAAAGATGGTGGTGTGCCAGCCGGGAATGATCGATGTGGCGAAGTCAAAGGACACAACGCTGTGCACCGAGAGCACCAGCGGGGTGGAGATGCCGGCGAGAATAAGGTAGGCCTTTTCGTAGTTGCGCCACTGGCGGTTGGAGCCGCGCCAACCCATGGCGAGCAGACCGTAGGCCCATTTACGCCACTTGTTGCGGGCGCGGTCGCGAATCGTGGCGAGGTCGGGAATGAGACCGATGTACCAGAAGATCAACGACACGGTGAAGTAGGTTGAGACGGCGAACACGTCCCAGAGCAGCGGGGACTTGAAGTTCTGCCAGATGGCGTTGGCATTGGGGACCGGGGCGAGGAACCAGACCATCCAGAATCGGCCGACGTGGAATGCCGGAAAAATGCCGGCGCAGATCACGGCGAAAATCGTCATTGCCTCTGCGGCGCGGTTGATCGACGTGCGCCACTTCTGCCGGGTGAGGAAAAGAATGGCGGAGATCAGCG
>CAZTYG010000297.1:0-3161 GCA_964617445.1 uncultured Blastochloridaceae bacterium | reverse complement strand
CAGGTTGAAGACGCTGCGGTCCACGGTGGTGGCGGCGGTGAAGTTGAGGGTTTGAAAAGCGTGGGCATACACGAAGGGTTTGACCGTGGAGCCGGCCTGGCGTGCGCCGTAGAGGGCCCGGTTGTAGGTGCTTTCATCGTGGTTGCGCCCGCCCGCCATGGCGAGAATGCCGCCATCCATATTGTGAATGGCGACAAATGCCGCCTGGAGGTAGTCGGGGTGGGTTTCTTTCTCCTTCTGGTGGGCAAGCCAGGCCGCGCGGGTGAGGTGGCGGTAGCCGGGGGTTTTCTCGATCCGCGCAAGGTGTTTTTCGATTTCCTGTTCGGCGTGGCGCTGGAAGGCGAGATCGACGGTGGTATGGATGTGCAGTCCGCCGCCGTAGAGAATCTCGCGGGAGATATAGCGCGGCAGCATGTCCTGGACAGCGCCGACCACGTGGGAGCCGGGCAGCTCACGGCGGGGGCGCAGGATCAGGGGTTCGGCGGCGGCGATGGCGGCCTGCTCCGCTGTGATGAAACCGCGCGCCGCCATGCGTTGAAGGGTGAATTCCCGCACCTCGCGGGCCCGGGGCACGTCACGCCAGGGGGAGAAGGCGTTGGGGGCGGCGATGATGCCGGCCAACAGGGCGCTCTCCGGAAGATTGAGTTCGGAGGGTTGCTTGCCGAAGTAGGCGTCGGCGGCCGAGCCGATGCCGTAAAGATTGCCGCCGAAGAAAATGCGGTTGAGATAAAGGGTGAGAATTTCGTCCTTGGTGAAGGCGGCTTCGATCCGCATGGCCATGAAAACTTCCCGCAGCTTGCGGTCCGCGGTGCGTTCAAATATCCCCACGCTGTTGCGGGCGAGCTGCTGGGTGATGGTGCTGGCACCGGTGCGAATGCCGCCGCTGCGAATGTTGGTCAAAGCGGAACGGGCGATGGCGATGGGATCGAATCCCGGATGGTAGTAGAAACGATGGTCTTCTTTAGCGATGACCGCCTGGCGCAGGACTTCCGGAATGTCGTCACTTTCGACAGGGACGCGGTTCTCCTCGAAGAGCCGCTGGATTACGTAACCGTCGCGGTCGTAAACAAATGTGGCGGCGGGCATTTCGCGCACCTTCTCCAAATCATAGGCCAGTGCCCAGGCCCCGTAATACCATGCCGCAATGCCTGCGGGAACCAGGGCCACCATGAAGAGAACCGCGGCGCCGGCTAGGAGCCGCATCGGCCAACGGCGCCGGCGTGCGGGGTCGGCATCTGGCGTGGTTTTTTTCCGGCTTGGATTTCGGGAGGCCATACGGTCCATTGAAGCGGAGAAGTGGGATTATACAATGGTGCACAGAAAAATGGCGCTTCAGCACTCTTTCACCAGTTCCGCCAGCATGCTTCCCGCCCGGCTGATCTCGTCCTTTTCCAGAACCGCCGGCGGGCTCAGGGTCAACACCCGGCCGTCCTCGCCGCCGCCCAGCAGGATCAGCCCCTTCTTCAACCCCTCCTTCACCACTCGTTGCACCCTGCCCGCATCCTCCATCTCCACACCCCACAACACCCCGCGTCCCCGGACTTCTTTCACCCCGGGGCACTTCATCAACGCTGCCAGCGCGTGGCACCACGCCGACTCCGCCCGCAATACATCCGACTCCCGTTCCGCGTCCGACCAATATTCCAGCGAGGCCAGCGCCATCGCACAGCCCACCGGGTGGCCCAGAAACGTGCTGGTATGCAGCGCCTCCCCGCGTGACTCCGGCCAGGCGTCCATGACCTCCGCCCTCCCCACGCAAGCCGATAACGGAAACGATCCCGTCAACGCTTTGCCCAGACAGATGATGTCCGGCACCCCGCCATGGTCGTGGTCGCATGCGAACCACCGCCCGGTCCGGAACAAGCCGGTATAAATCTCGTCAAAAATCAACAATGCCCCGGTCTCATCCGCCACACGGCGCAGCGCCGCCAAAAATCTCGCCGGAGGAATCCGCACCCCGCCACGCCCCTGCACCGGTTCCACCACAATCGCCCCCGCGTCCGTCTCCGCCACCGCGCGTCGCACCACCAGCGCCGCCGCCGCCGGGTCCTCCCGCATTCCCGGAAACGGCACAAATGTCGCAAACTCCGCCAGCTGTCCCCGCAGTGGCGAACGGAAAAATTCCCAGCCCGTGGCCGTGACCGCCCCGTAACCCAGCCCGTGGTAACCGCCCGCGAACGCCACCACTCCGGACTTGCCCGTGGCCAACCGCGCGGTCTTTAATGCCGCCTCCACCGCCTCGAACCCCGCGCTGCCCAGGATCACCTTGCCCGGCCCCGCCCCCCAGCGCTCGAAAGTCACCTCACTCAACTTCCGGCACAATGCCGCCTTGGCCACTGGCGGATGCACATCCCCCATCGCGTGCGCCAACAGGCCCGGTTGCTCCGCATACACACGCCGCTGCCACTCCGGCCCGTATCCGGCGGTCGCCACTCCGAATCCCGAAGTCAGGTCCAGGTAGCGGTTGCCGTCCGCGTCCCAGACATTGCCACCTTCCGCCCGCTCCCAGAACACCGGAAAATCCGGGTCCGTGTAGGTCACATTGCGCGACTCATGGCATCGGAGTGCGGCGGCCAGTTGCACGGAACGCGGACCCGGGACCACAGTGATGATTTCCGGCAGCATAAATACTCATTCCTATTTCAACACCCAACCCTGTGAAAAATCCAGCCCAACAACGCTTGCTTCGTCTCTACCAGACCCCGGACGCCACCAAGGACGCGGTCGCCGCCGCCGCCCAGCCGCGGTTGGCCGCCGGACTTGCCGGACTGGGGTGCAGCACGCGCGTCACCCGCACCGGCAGCCCTTGCAACGCCTCCACCGCCCGCGCCTCCGCAAAGCCTCCCACTCCCACCAACCACTCCGGCTCCAGCGCCTCCACCATCGCCCGCAAATGCCGGTCGCACAACGCATACAACGGCCCGCATTCGGTCGCAGGAAGTTTGTCCGGAGTCCGGTTGCGCGCGCCCTCCTCCATGAACACCAGCGGACAATAATTCGCCACGAAATGTTCCCGGAAAAAAACCCCGGCTGTCCCGAACCGCTCCGCGAACAAACCCCACAGCCGCCGACCGCTCACCTCCGACTTCTCACACGCCAGCCCCAGGACCGGGCGCTTCTTATGCTCGTTAGCCGGCTTGGCCACCTCCCCGTCCAACCCC
>CAZTYG010000296.1:1863-3183 GCA_964617445.1 uncultured Blastochloridaceae bacterium | reverse complement strand
ACTGTTTCGATAGAGTATATTCATGCAAAATCCCCCTCATCCACACGATCAGACAAAGACCGAGCCGACAGGCGGGCGCAAAGTAAGTCTGGGCGCTTTTGGCATTTCACTGTTGGTCCATATCACCATTTTTCTGATTGTGGGAAGTTATGTGGTTTTCGAGGGTGTGGTGCCGCGCAGTCCTTTTGTGGGCACCATTGTCGCGCCCCAGGATGTCCCCGATCTCATGGATATTCACGATATTCAGGAAGAAATGCCCAAGCCGGAAATGCTGGACATGCCCATGTCCGAGGCCGTTTCCTCCGCTGCGGAACAAACCTCGCCGATGGATTTGATCATCAGTTCTGCTCCTTCCACCTCGTTCAACTTGCCTCCAGTCGGAGCTGGGCCCAGCCTTTCCACAAACATTGGCAGTGGTTCTGGGGCTGGTACCGGACAGGGTCGTGGCCCCAGTGTCGGTACCACGACCATCTTCGGCAGCACGGAGCGTCCGGCAGGCGCGCTGGAAGGAACCTTTTACGACCTCAAGCAAGACCGTCGGGGCCAATTAAGCGATGTGGGCCGGGCCAACAATCCCAATGATCGGCTTGGGTCGCGGGCAGCCAGCCAGCTTTTTGTCAGGGCCATCCGCAACTTCACCGACCGGAACCTGAATCCCAACGCCATGCAAGACTACTACGCCGCGGATGCCAGGCTCTATGCCACGCAGTTCTATTTTCCCAGCATGGACGCAGAAACCGCACCGGAGGCGTTCGGCGTCGAGACTGTTGGCCGATACTGGTTTGTCCATTACAAAGGACGGGTGCGCGCACCTGAAAGCAAATCCTACCGGTTTTTGGGTGGCGCAGATAATTTGCTGGTGGTGTTCATTAACGGCAAGCCGGTTCTGGACGGTTCCAAGCCGCAGAACACCGGCGGCACCGTGCCCTGGACCAATCCTGCCAAAGCCTATGAATACACGGCCGTCGGTGGAGGTGGCGGTGGCTTTTACATCGTCGAGGGCGAATGGGTTGAATTCCAGAAGGACCAGGTTTACGATATCGACATCCTGGTCGGCGAGACCCCGGGCGGACGATTCCACTCTTATTTGATGATCGAGGAACAGGGACAGACGACCCGCTTTGACCGGCGTGGGCTTCCCCAATTACCTATTTTCCGCACCAGTGACCGCACCCCGGACCGGGTGGACGAGAAAAATGCCGACCCCGACTATGTTACCCGAGGTCCGGTGTTCCAAGGAGTCGATTAGGTCCTTTACCTTCAACAAATTACACTAGAGCATATTCCTCTTAATCGGACGCATAAAGCTGTACAATATTG
>CAZTYG010000296.1:0-1853 GCA_964617445.1 uncultured Blastochloridaceae bacterium | reverse complement strand
GCATGGGCTTCCAGCCCAGATTCGCGACTGATGAGTATGGATAAAAGTGGAGTGTAAGCGCCGTTTGACCGGGGTGCACCTGCGGAAATCATGGGCTGGAAGCCCATACTACGTTTCCTCTCATGAAACCTGCCTTGGAGGACGTACTTTCGTGTGAATGTAGCGGCGGCCTCCGAGCCGTCGGCGCAGAGCGAACCCGGATAGATGTTTCCATCGGCGTGGCTGCAGTGGATCGTGCGTCCGTTTTCATCGATCTCGTCCAGAAAACGCGGAAAAAGCAGGCAGCGGTAAAGACAGGAATAGAAGGTGCGTGCACGGGATTGCTCCTGTTCTGTTTGGGGTTCTGGCAGTCGGATCCGTTCGAGCAGGGCGGTCCAGACTTTTTCTCCTTCGCCGGCGATTTCATCCAGATCACGACCGGCCAGTTCCGCCTTCAAGGTGACCCTTGCCTGTTCCTCGGAGATGAAGGACCCGGCGAGGCGGAGTTCAACCCGGTCGATATCGGGCGGGAATGTAAACACGACCCCACACCTGAAGGCTTCAAAGCTCACGGGGGGAGTGTCGAAGGCCGCGGCGAATCGAAGCCCGAAATCCCAGGACACGCCGCCATTATGATTTCTGGAAGTCCCGGTGAAAACCGTCCGGTCTTCCGTTTTGGAGACCGAGTGACTTCCATCAAAATTCAACCGAACCCGGATCGGCAGGGGTTCCGTTCGGGTGAAGACAAACAGCGCCCCCCGTTCGGTGGGACTCATCTCAAGGGTCATCCGATATCGGAGCTGGGTCGTCTTCAGGCGATTGGGTTGAAGCAGTGTCCGGTCGATCCGGTAGGCGGAGGCCTGGAACTCCGGTTTGATATGAAGCGGCCCATGGAAGGCCGAGACCACCAGATTGCCATAATCCCCCATCCAAGGGCTGGGTTGATGGGTGAGCCGCACTCCTTGAAGTTTGGGGTGGTCTGGGTGGAAATAAAAGGAGGGGCCTGTGGCCGTCTGCAGCGTCCAATGATGCATCCCCCAGGGTCTGGCAACGAGCGGAAGCGTATTGCCGGTGGAAAAATCGTGGATGGAACGGGTGCCTTGAAGGAGATTAACCAGTGGGAAGGGATTCATAATCATACAATCGATGGAAAATGCTGGCCGAATGACTGGAAGCGTCAAGTACAGCCGTTTTACAAAAGCAACCAGTGCGGTGCCCCCTCATGGGATCACCAGTTCCAATTGGTGAATTCCCGTTGGGATGGCCACGCGCAAGCGGTCGCGGTCACGCTCCAAAGGCTCAAGATCGCCGCCATTGACACGTACCCCGCGGATGCCCGGATGCCGTAGCGTGAGTTCCACGCCTTCGGAAACCACATGGGCTTGGCTTCCGCGCAGATGAATGGAAACCGGTCCACTGCTTTCAAAGCCGTGGGTGCCGTCTTAGAAACGCGTTCCCTTTCGCACGAAATAAAACAAGACGTTTCCGCTTCGCTCCCTCCATAGGACCAGCGGGGCATCGAACTCCACCCGCCTGATATTTCCAGCCTCCGTACCTTCGCTTTGCACTACCCGGTCGACCACCCCGTCGCCGGGGTGGATTTCCGCCCCGCGCCATCCCTCGCCCTCCAAACGCTCCATGCGCGACTGCGAAGACCCCCGTTGGCCCGGAAAGAGAATCGTCAACATCCGGCACAACCCGCCGTCGCCTGCGGGGTAGTCAGCGGCCAGTTGCTCATGATGTCCTGCACGGAGATCACGGTGATTATCTCCCGTTGGGGTCCGAATGTGGGACACCTCGGTCGGCGGAACAGCGTAAAACACCGTCAGCCCGACTCCCTCGCGGCCGGCGTGGTGGTCGATGGTGGCGTGGTA
>CAZTYG010000295.1:0-3198 GCA_964617445.1 uncultured Blastochloridaceae bacterium | reverse complement strand
ATTTCGATCAGGGTGAAGGCTTTGGATTTTCGATTTTCGATTTTCGATTTTCGATTGGTGGGGGTGGGGTACATAACATTTGTGGGTTAGTAGGGTTCGGGTAGGGAGAGAAATTCGTCGGGCAGGGGGGGGAGTAGCCAGGGATCATGATCGTTGGAAAAGAAAGTGGACGAGCTGTCGGGGGTTTTCGAATTCGATGGTCCGAAGGCGCATTCCAAAATCAAATTTTTAACGGCGGCGGGGTGGAAATACGGCGCATACGGACGGTCTTCGGCCGCGGGCCAGTGGAAAAGGACCCGGTTTTCTCCGGGCTGAAACACGTCCGGCGGGATCAGGACCGAAGCGGTGCGCCAGCCTGCGTAGGTGGTGCTGCCATCCGGGCGTGTTTGCCAGCCGGGATCGTCGAGTGCGGGGGAAGCCAGGGGCAGGTGGCGGACAAGATGGCCGTTGACCCAGATTTCGACGTCGGCGTCCAAGGGCAGGCCGATGAATTCGCCGGAGAGTCGTGTGTGCGCGGGCGGGGACTGAAATTCGAAAGCGAAGACCGTACCGTGTTCGATGCGGACGGGTTGCGCGGCGAGCACCGCGCGGGAGAGGGTTCCGTGAAAGGAGTCGGTGGCAACCGGCAGAGGCAGAGCATGGATTTCCTGCTCGGAGAACGCTCCGGTCCCCTCCAGCCAAAGCGCCGGGGCGGCGGGGTCGTCGGACCAGAGAAGATAGGAGTCCACCCAGCGGAAACGGGCGTCGAGCATGCTGGATTCCGCCGCGCCGGAAAGCACGGTAAGAATACCGGGGCGTGCAAGCTGTTCGGGGGTGAGGATCAGGGTGCGTTGGTTGGGAACACCAACACCTTCGAAGAGATTCTGGATCAGAGTGGCCTCCGAGGGCCATTGTCCCCAAAGCACACGCAGGTAACCCGCGCGGGATTCGTCAAAATAGAAGGTCACCACCAGCGCCGCGTCGTTGTGGGGAGGGGTCACCTCGTAGCGATGGCGGGCGAAGGTGCGGTAGGGCAGGTCTTCGGGGATTTCACGCACGCCATCGGGGAGGATATTCTGCGAACGGGCGGAATATGGAACTGCCACAAAAAGCGCGGCGAGCAAGATCATGGAAGCGCGATTCATCACGGGAAATGAAGCCTAGCGGGAGGTATGCTGCGCGTAAAGCCCGATGGTGGGCAATGATTCCGCCGGATGTGGTGGTTGATAACCCTGTTCAAAATGGGTGGGATGGTTTAGGTTGCGGCGTCCCGGCGGAATCGAACCTGCGCCGGGTGGATGACAGCCGATGTCGGAAACCACACTCACCCGCGCAGACATTTCTTTCCCGGCCCGCAACCGACGGCGCATCCTGTGCGTTTTCCCGCGCTACAGCAATTCCTTCGGCACCTTCCAACATGCTTTCCCTTTGATGCCCCCGGTCCAGGCTTTCATGCCGCCGCAGGGCATTCTGCTGATTGCCGCGCTTGTGCCCAAGGGCTGGGAAGTACGGTTTGTCGATGAGAACATTCGCGAGGCCGGGGACGAAGAAATGGAGTGGGCCGATGTCGTATTTCTCTCCGGAATGCACATTCAACGCGACAACATCAATACCATCAACGCCCGCGCCCACGCGAAAGGAAAACTCACCGTGCTGGGCGGCGCATCCGTTTCTTCCGCTCCTGAATTCTATCCCGACATCGACATCCTCCAGTGCGGGGAAGTTGGCGACAGCACCCTGCGCATTTTTCAGCGGATCGACGAAACCGTGGATCGTCCGCCCTCGCAACAAAAATTCCAGACCGTGGAGCGCCTGCCGATGCTGGAATTCCCGTCCCCGGCCTATCATTTTGTCGATCTCGACCAATATCTGCTGGGCAGCGTTCAGTTCTCCAGCGGCTGTCCGTTCACCTGCGAATTTTGCGATATCCCCGCGCTTTACGGACGCAATCCGCGGCTCAAATCGCCCGAGCAGATCATTCACGAGTTGGATCAGATCGCCAACGGCGGCGCAGTCTCGGTGTATTTTGTGGATGACAACTTTATTGGCAACCCCAATGCCGCCAAAGAACTGCTTCCGCACCTGATTGCATGGCAGAAAAAACGCGACTACCAGGTGCGCCTGTCCTGTGAGGCCACGCTCAACATGGCGCGTTATCCGGACATTCTCAAACAGATGCAGGAGGCGTATTTCACCAATGTGTTTTTCGGCATTGAAACGCCGGAGCCGGAGGCGTTGCGGGCCATGCGCAAGACCCAGAACCTGCGCGGCGATATCCTGGAGGCTGTACATGCTTTCAACCAACACGGTATCGAACCGGCCTCCGGCATCATCATGGGATTGGACACGGATACCGACCAAACGGCCCAGGCCATCCTGGACTTTGTCGAGCTGAGCCAGATACCGATCCTCACCGTCAATATCCTCTACGCCCTGCCCAAAACCGCCCTCTACGAACGGCTCCAAAAAGCGGGTCGAATCAACTCTGGCGAGGGCCGCGACTCCAATATCGATTTCCTCCGTCCCTACGAGACCCTTGTCTCAGAATGGCGCGATGTGATCCGCACCATCTATTCCCCGGAAAACCTTTATCGTCGTTACCACTATCAGGCGCGCAATACCTACATCCACCAAGTCAAGCCCGCCAGTCCGTTCTCCCGGGTCAACCGGGCGAATCTCGCCCGCGCCGGACGCATTTCGAAGGCAATGTTCACCAAGGTGGGCATTCAGAGCGACTACCGCCGCCACTTTTGGAAAATGGCGTGGCAGGAAATGCGCCGCGGCAATATTGAGAACATCTTCCAGATCGGCATGGTTGCCCACCACCTCATCACCTACGCCCGCGAGGCCGCGCAGGACAACATGCAGGCATCCAATTATTCCCATCGCACACTCGATGAGCAAAACAAAGGCGACAAGGACGACTCGGACACCATCGTGGCCGAGGCGGCGTAGGGTGGCTTGCTGCCGGGAGGGCGGGACTCCGCGCCCGCCGGAATGCAGCTTTCAGGCACACAACACCATCATTCGGTAGAGTCACCCATCAACGCCTGTGCCCGGCTCGACGTCTCGCCCTCCAGCTCCAAGATCAAAATACCTTCTGTCAGTGAACGGAGCCGACTTTGATGTTGGCTTCGGCGGCGGTCTGGATTTTATCGATACGGCCGTCCTTGATCCAGACGATGCGGTCGGAGGCGGCGAGCATTTTGTGGTCGTGGG
>CAZTYG010000294.1:0-3212 GCA_964617445.1 uncultured Blastochloridaceae bacterium | reverse complement strand
TAACCACCAACCAGCTCGGTTTCGCATTCGGGCATGTCGAAGGGAAGGCGATTGGTTTCGGCAAAGGCGCTGACGAGGAAGATGAGGAAGGCAAGCAGCAGGGGCGCGGCCAGCAGCCAGCTTTCCAAGGTCCACGAGCCGAGCGGCAGCACCAGCCAGCCGTGTTGGATTTGGTGGTCGATGATGGCAGAGAGGTTGAGGTTGCCGATCACCAGAAAGACGGGGACAACGGCGAGGCCCATGGAGAGTTCGTAGGAAATCATCTGCGCCGAGGAACGAATGCCGCCGAGAAAAGGAAACTTGGAGTTGGACGCCCAACCGGCGATGATAATCCCGTAAACGCTGATGGAGACAATAGCGAAGACGAAGAGAACGCCGACATCGACGTTGGCGATGACGGCGGGGATGTCGAAGGCGGCGATGGTTTCGGCGGACCAGTCAAAGAAGCCCCCCACCCATTCGGCGATGGGACGGAGGTCGATGCTGGAGCCGAAGGGAACGACGGCGATGGTGAGCAGGGCGGGGACCATGGCCAGCATGGGGGCCAGGGTGAAGTAGAATTTGTTGACGTGGTCCGGGGTGTATTCTTCCTTCAGGATGAATTTGAGGCCATCCACGATAGGCTGACCAAGGCCGAAGAGCCGCCAGTTGGGGACGGTGAAGTTGCCGATGCGAACGCCACCGAGGGGAAGGCCGACGCGATTGGGGCCGATGCGGTCCTGAATCCACGCGCTGAAGCGGCGTTCGGCAACGACACTGTAGGCGACGAGACCGAGCAGGATGCCAGTGACCAGGCCGCATTTGACGAGGGAGGAGAGGATGAAGACTAAGGTGGGGCCGTCCATGGGGGAATTTTCGATTTTCGATTGCTGATTTTTTCAGCCGGTTTTTTACAGGAAGATCGCGAAGGGGCGCGAAGGTTTAGGTTTTAAGTGGATAGGCAGAGCTACGGGTTACGGTTGTGTTGTTTGTGGTTTGCCAAGAAGAATCAAGTTCTTAGGGGTGATCGTCAATGGGAAAAACAGGGCGATAAAACCGTATGGAAGCGATCACCAGATTCTCGCGGCACCGAGTTGACCAAGTGGAGCATCGGGCGAGAGAATGATTCCCCCGGATTCCATGGCATGGGCCGCGAGCAGGCGGTCAAAAGGATCATCGTGCCCACTGGGAAGCTTGGCGGATCGAAAGATGACCCGCTCATCGATGGGTAGATCGCTGAGTTGGAAAAAGGTCCGGCGGGAGGGAATCCAAGTGGATGGCTCAGCAGGCAGGGGCAGGCGTCCGGAACGGTGTTTGAGCACGATTTCCAGCACGCTGATCTGGCTCAGGGCACGCTCGGTAGCGGGATCATCAAGCACCTCGCGGGCAGTGGGGGAAATCCGTCCGGGGTCAAGTGCCAGCCAGAGGAAAGTGCAGGTGTCCAGGATGGCTTTCATCAAAGCCCCCAAGCCGCCAATTCCGCTGGGGAAAGCGGACGCAGTGCTGCTTCGGGAATATCCATCGGGGTGTCAATGACTTCCCCTACCTTCGGACGGGACATGCTGACTTCCTCATACGGAACCAGCTTGGCCAGAGGCCTACGCCCACGGTTGATGATAATGCTCTCACCGGTGCTGACCTGCTGCAGCAGAGCCGATAGGTGGGTTTTAGCTTCTCCTGTGGCAACTGTCTTCATGGGAAGAACTTAGCAACTTGGTTGACCAAGTCAACCAAGTTGCTGCGAGTGCTATTCTGATAGATGATGTTCAGAGTCTTCAGGTGTGAATCTTGGGCTGGAAGGCCCAAGCTACGAGTTTAAATCAGTTGGCCTTGGGAGGGTTGGGATTGGCGGGGCGGAATGGTTTCGTTTTTGTTGAGGTCAATTCCGTGGTCGCCGATTTTGGACAGGGTGAGGCCGTTGAATTCTGAGACCTTGCCGGCCATGAGTTGAAAGACTTCGTCGATGCTATGAATGCCGTTGCCACCACCGATGGCGGCGCGGAGGTCGAGGAGGATTTCGAACTCTTCGCGGGCGTTTTCCGGGCAGGGCACGGCTTTGCCGAGCCGTTGCAGGCGGTTTTTGAGATTGACCATGGTGCCGGATTTTTCGCCGAAGCCCGCTCCGGGAAGGATATAATGGGCATTGGCTGCGGCGATCGTCTGCAACGCTCCGATGTGAATGTGCAGGGCCAGCTTGGAGAGATCATGAATGCCGCAGGCGGAGGGGTCTTCGAAGGAGATCAGGGCTTTGACTTTGCCCGACACGACGGCGGAGGCGATTTCCGCCAACTTCTTGCCGTCGTGGCCCACGCCGAGCAATCGCGCGCCGGTGGTGTTCGGATTGGCGTCAGCGGAGATGAGAAATTCATCGGCTTGGCGCGGGCGCGGCAGGATATCGATGAGTTCGACTCCGAGCTGGCGGGCCAGCAATTGGGTGAGAAAAAGTTCTTCGTTGCTGAGTTTGGCGGAGGTGATAATAGCGGTTTCGCCGGGGGCGAAATCTTTCAGCCGCGCGGAAATCTGGCGGAGGACGTCGTCCCACTGATCGTCGAAGTATTCTTCTCCAACCCGGACCTGCGGATGCAGATATCGCGGACGGTCCTGAAAGGGATGAAATTCGAAGCGGGCCTCGTCGGGCATCCAAAGCGAATTAACGGCTTCGTTTTCGCGCGGGGTGATGCGGTAGACCGTGCCCTGGCGGGAGCCGATGGTGATGTTACAACCGGTTCCGTCCCAGGTGGAGATGCTTTTGGTTTCTTTGAGAAACCAGACGCGCATCTTGAAGCGAAAGTCCTTGCTGGTGAGCGCGCCGACCGGGCAGATATCGGCGGTGTTGAGGGAGTAGGCGTTGTCGAAGCGTTTGCCGGGGTGGGCGGTGAGGGTGTTGTGGCTGCCGCGGTTGACGAAGCCGAGCACGTCGTCTTTGACAACTTCCTTGGCGAAGCGGATGCAGCGGGAGCAGAGGATGCAGCGCTCGTCGTCGAGCACGATGTTTTTGCCGAGATCGACGTTCTTGGGCTTCTTGACTTTTTCTTCGACGAAGCGGCTGGTGGTGGTGCCGTATTCAGAGGAGAATTCCTGCAGCTTGCATTCGCCGGCCTGGTCGCAGATGGGGCAGTCGAGCGGATGGTTGATGAGGAGGAATTCCATGACACTCTTGCGGCATTCCTGGGCCAGCGGGGATTCGGTGCGGATGCCCATGCCTTCGGTGACCTGGGTGGCGCAACCGATCT
>CAZTYG010000293.1:1038-3240 GCA_964617445.1 uncultured Blastochloridaceae bacterium | reverse complement strand
AAGGCCATCCCGGAGCGCAATACCGCGATAACGCCCTGAGCAAAGCCCGCTTCGAATTCCGCTGGGAAGACCAGTTCAACCTCGGACTGGACCCCGAAACCGCCCGCGAATTCCACGACGAAACCTTACCGCAGGAAGGTGCCAAAAGCGCCCACTTCTGCTCCATGTGCGGGCCGCACTTCTGCTCCATGAAAATCACCGAAGACGTCCGCAAATACGCCGCCGAACAAGGCCTCGCCGAAGAAGAAGCGCTCAAAAAGGGCATGGAAGAAAAAAGCAAAGAATTCGTCGAACAAGGCGCCGAGGTGTATTCCAAGGCTTAGACGGCCTCTTTGCGGCGGGTTTGGGGCAGAGCAGAAACATGACCCCGACCATCTGCATCATCGGCGGTTGCAACGGTGCGGGGAAAACGACACTGGCGCTTGAGTTGTTGCCACGGCTTGGCTTGATGCGCTTTTTTTTGAATACCGATGAGATAGCGCGGGGGCTTTCGCCGTTTGATCCCTCCTTGAGCGCGTTCAGAGCCGGGCGTTGTTGTTGGACATCATCGTGCACTCGGAACCGTTCCGCCGCCCGGATTGTGGAAGGAAGAAAGGAACTGCCATGCGAGTTCGGCCCCCTCGGCGTCGCGGCATACGGGACCGATGTAGCGCCTGACGATCCGGGTGTCGGGCAGGCGGAAATGGCGCGAGGGCAGGGCGTGGCCGACGCCTTCGACTTTCAGAAAAAGCACCGGAGCACCTCCCTCGGCGGCGGGGTGCAGCGTGGAATAGATGCGGCAACCGTCCTTCGGGTCCAAGTCGGGTAGAATATCCTGCGCCGTTGCGGGGCCCGCCCGGTTCGCCGCGATCCACCAGGCCAGTGTGTCATGTGCGGACATAACCCTGCCGCGGCCCCGGGCACCCAGCAGGCGGACTTCGCCGCCGTTCCAGTTTACCAGCGGGTCGCGGGTGCCATTGATCATCATGAGCGGCGTGGGGCGGGTTGGTGGGGGCAGAGTGACTCCGTCGGGCAGGGCGGCGATGAATGTGGCGGCAGCGGCGTAACGTTCCGGGGTTTCGACCAACAGGCGATGAGTCATCATTCCGCCGTTGGATGCCCCGGTGAGGTAGATGCGGGAACGGTCGGCACCATGAACTGTGGCGACGTGATCCACCAACATGTTGATGAAGGTGACATCATCGGCCTCGGATTTTCCACGGAAAGAAGAGGTGCGAAAGTCGTTCCAGTTCTGGCTGTCGCCGTTGGTATCGCCGCTCCCGGCATCAACGCCGTTGGGTGCAAGCAGCAGAAAACCGTGTTTTTCGGCGAGGACCGGCCATGCGGACGTGCCTCCCGCATTCGGACCGAAAATCGAGTGCATGCTCTGGCCACCGCCGTGCAGGACCACAACGATCGGCGGCGGGGAGGCGGGTTGGGTGGGCAGGAAAAGGCTGAACCAACGCGTGGTACCGTTGATATCCAGCGAAGCGATTGTCTTGGTAGTGCTGGCCCCCGGATTTGGGCTGCTTTTGGCATGGGTGGACAACGCCCCGACGAAAATCAGGAAGAGAAGCAACTTAGTGACTAAGACACCGCATGAGAGGCGTGAGTGGAGCATGGCATTCATTGACAGATTTCTTGGGGTTGTAGGATTCAACCCGTTTTCCGTGCCGGAGTCGCGCGGAAAAGACCGATGACCACATGGTATCGGCGTGACGTTCATCACGGAAGCGGGCAGGTTTTCCAGATGCGCATGCCATTTCTGTTGATGATCCTTGTTTGTATCCTGATGGCTCCGGCCACCGGTGCGGAGACCCTGCCGGAGCTGCGGGTGGCCGGAGTGGAGGAGTATCGGGGCGATGGACCGCGGCAGAGTTTGCGGGTTTTTTTGGAGGTAGGATGGACCGGGGATGCCGGCTTGGTGGCGTTGCACCGCGCCGAGGTGGCAGAAGCGGTGGCTGATGACGGCACCGACCTGACCGCTTCGTTTTCCGGCAAGGCGGCGCGGAGATCGGCGCGCGGCGGGGGCGGGCCCACCGTGCTTGTCTTCGAGCGCGCCACACCGCGTTCCAGCACCCGCCTCACGCGGCTTTCCGGAACGCTGGTGTTCCATCGGTTTCGCACCCAGATCGTCCCGGTAGAAAACGTCATGGATAAGAACAACCGCGACATCGAGGACCCGTTGTTCCAAGCGCACGGGATGCGGGTGCGGGTGGTGGA
>CAZTYG010000293.1:0-1028 GCA_964617445.1 uncultured Blastochloridaceae bacterium | reverse complement strand
GGATCCGCGGCAGGCCTTGCCCGGATTGGTGGGTGCCGGTGGGGAGGAAGAGCCCATGGCGGTGGCGGTCCGGGTCGAGGGAAATGTGGAAAAAATTCACGCCTTGGAGTTGACCACGAGAGGAGGGGAGATGATCGAATCCAGACCGGTGGAAATGGGGGGCGGCGGCTTTTTGGTGCTGGGACGTGTGTCTGACCGCCCTCTGCCAGAGGGCACCCGTGCACGTATTGTCATACCCATCGACCCGGTGGAGTTCCAAGTGCCCTTCTCGTTCACGGACATCGCCCTGCCTTGAAGTGGAGTGGCCGGTGATGCAGGCTCTACGGATGCCGGATATCGAATTGGTGGTGGCGCGGTGGCGCGAGGACCTGGCGTGGCTGCGCAACATTCCCGACTGCGTACGGGTGACGGTATATAACAAGGGGCCGGAGTCGGAGTCGTGGTGGGACACCCGGTGGAATGTGACGCCCCTGGCCAACGTCGGTCGCGAGGCACACAGTTATCTTCATCATCTGGTCGAGCGTTACCATTCCCCCGCGCAATGCACGGTGTTCTGTCAGGGAAAACCCTTCGACCATTTTCAGAATTTCCACGCGCTGCTGCGCGACCTGGCGGAGGAAAATGTTGCGGTGGAGGAATTCCGCTGGATCGGTTTTTTCATCGATGCCGATGATCCGCGCGGTCGGCGGCTGTATGTGCCGTGGAGCAAGAATCATGACGGGCGGGAACTGGCGCTGGACGAGATGCACCAACAATTGTTCGAATCTCCCGCTCCGGAATGGTTCTATTTTTACGGCGGCGGTCAGTTCGCATTGGACGCGCAATGCTGGCGGCGGCGTCCGGTCGAGTTCTATCGGCGCGCGCGTGAGCTGTCCGCGCACTTTCCCGACGCCGCACACGGCTTCGAACGGATGTGGGACCGCGTGTTCGGCCTCACGGGTGTGGACCCGGCTTTGGTGAAGGAAGGAGTGCCCGTATACTTCAGACAACAGAAGTGACCCCACATCGATCCCGATCTCCTACCCAAT
>CAZTYG010000292.1:0-3268 GCA_964617445.1 uncultured Blastochloridaceae bacterium | reverse complement strand
GGCGTCGAGGATTCCGCATGGCATGGAGGTGAGCGCGGAGAAGTTGCGGCAAGTGGAGGCGGCGGAGGCGGTGTTGGCGGCCGAGGGGTTCCGGGTATTCCGGGTAAGGCACCACGGTGAGCGCGCGTTGGTGCAGGTGGGCCGCGCGGAGCGGACGAGGCTGGAGGATTGCGCGGTGATGCAGCGGCTGCAGGTCGGCATCCACCGGGCGGGCTTTGACGTGGTGGACTTCGATCCGCAGGGGTATCCGGGCTGATTTTTCCGGAGTGGCGCGCGAATGGTTTTTCTGGGATGTTGGCGGACTCATGAAAGTAGCGGTATTACAACTCAATGCGACGGTGGGGGCGCTGGAGCAGAACGCGGAGCGTTTGATGGCGGCTTATGGGCGTGCGCTGGCACGGGGTGCCGCGTTGGTGGTGGCGCCTGAGTTGTTCCTTTCGGGTTATCCGCCGCGGGATTTGTTGCATTACGGCGATTTTTTGGACCGGCATGACCGGGTTCTGGAGCGGGTGGCGGGGACGACCGGGGACGTTCCATTGATTGTGGGTGTGGTGCACCGGCGCGAGTCGAAGCGGGGTCGGCCGCTGCGCAATACCGCGGTGGTGCTGCACAAGGGGGCGGTGGTGCACCGAGTGCATAAGCAGTTGCTGCCGACATACGACGTTTTTGACGAGGACCGGTATTTCGAGCCGGGCAAGGACGCCGAGGTGTGGCATTGGAAGGGACTGCGGGTCGGAATCACGATCTGCGAGGATATTTGGAACGACCCCGATTACTGGCCGGAGCAGCGTTACCGGCACGACCCGGTGCGCGAGCTGGGGCGCAAGGGGATCGACCTGTTGGTGAATGTCTCGGCATCGCCGTGGCACATGGGCAAGGACCGCGTCCGCCAGGAAATGATGGCGCGGGCGGCGGCGCGGGAAAAGGTGCCGCTGGTGCAGGCGAATCTGGTGGGCGGCAATGACGAGTTGGTGTTCGACGGCCACAGCGTGGTGCTGGACGGCAAGGGCCGACTGCTGGCGCGGGGGAGGGGTTTTGACGAAGAGGTGATGGTGGTTGATCTGGAAGGGGATGCGGTAGCGGATGAGGAAACCGCTGCGGAGGAGGATTTGTTCGCGGCACTGGCGCTGGGAACACGGGATTATGTGCGCAAGTGTGGTTTCTCGCGGGTGGTGTTGGGGTTGAGCGGGGGGATCGATTCGGCACTGACGGCTGCGGTGGCGGTGGAGGCGCTGGGGCCGGAGAATGTTCTAGGGGTATTGATGCCGGGTCCCTATTCGAGCGAGGGCAGCGTGAAGGACGCCTTGGCATTGGCGGAGGTGTTGGAGATCGCGCATCAGACTATTCCCATCGGGGGGCCGTATGAGGCGGTGATCGCGCAGATGGCTCCGGCTTTTGAGGGCATGAAACCGGACCTGACCGAGGAAAACCTTCAGGCGCGGTTGCGCGGGGTGACATTGATGGCGATTTCCAACAAGACGGGACGGCTGGTGATGACCACGGGGAACAAGTCGGAGCTGGCGGTGGGTTATTGTACGTTGTATGGAGACATGTGCGGCGGGCTGTCGGTGATCAACGATGTGCCCAAGACGTGGGTTTACCGGCTGTGCCGCTGGCTGAACCGGAGGACGGAGATCATCCCGTGGAATACGATCGACAAGCCGCCCAGCGCGGAGCTGCGCCCGGACCAGACCGACCAGGACTCGCTGCCGCCGTATGATGTGCTCGATGCGATTCTCGACGCCTACATCGTGGAGCATCTGTCGGTGGACGGCATCGCCGCCCGCGGATTCGAACGCGCACTGGTGGCGGAGACATTGCGCAAAGTGGACGGCAATGAATACAAGCGCAGGAAGGCGGCACCGGGATTAAAAGTGACCAGCAAGGCCTTCGGCGTGGGGCGGCGGATGCCGATCGCGCAACGTTTCGACCGTTCGGCGGGTTAGCTGGTGAGGTTCTCACGGAGGGCTGTGTCCACTTCTGCCGCGGTGGTCTCCAGCGCGCGGATGGCTTCTTGGTTGCAGATGGTTCCGGCGCGGGCGGATTCTTCGATGAAGCGTGCGTGGCGGACCAGTTCATGGGCACCGAAGTTGGCCGCGCTGCCTTTGAGTTCGTGGGCGGCGGCGCGCAGGGATTCGGCGTTCCCGGAGGAGGCGGCCGCGGCAATTTTTTTCAGGACGCCGGGGGACGATTCAAGGTAGGCCAAAATCAGTTCGTCGAGCAGATTGGCGCGGGTTTCGCCGGGGGTGTCGCGGAATTCAAGCAGTGGGGAGATGTCGATGACTTGGGGCATAGGTGGTGTCAGCGTTCGTTGGCTTCGGTGGGTTCGTTATGGAGGATTTTAAAGAGGTCTTCCTGGCGGACAGGTTTGGTGAGAAAGGCGTTCATTCCGGCCTCGAATACCTCGCGCCGGTCGTCTTCGGTGGCGCCGGCGGTGAGTGCGACGATGCGGGTGTAGGGCGCCAAGTCTTTTTCACGGATGATGCGGGTGGCTTCAATGCCGTCCATGACGGGCATCAGGACGTCCATGAAAACGATATCGTAGGCGGAACCCTCCTCGAACTTTCGCACGGCTTCGTAACCGTTGGGAACGATGTCTGGTTTGATGCCGTATTTGTACAGCATCATGGTGATGACGCGTTGGTTGACGGCGTTGTCTTCGGCGACGAGGACACGGAGGTCGAGTTGTTGGGTCAGAACAACGCGCTGGGTGATACGGCGGTTGTTGGGTTCCCGATGGACAGCGGGGGTGAGAATCTGGCGCAGCAGGGCGACCATTTCACGGTAGCGGACGGGTTTGGTAAGGGCGAAGTCGAAGAGGCCGTCCTCCACCTTGGTGTTCAGGGAGGTGAGCAGGACGATGGGAATGTGGTCGCCGCCGGGCATTTCACGGATGCGCTGGGCGGTTCCCACGCCGTCCATGACGGGCATTTGCATGTCCATGATGATGGCGTCGGGCATGGGGTTGGAAGCGAGCCATTCGAGGGTCTTTTCGGGGAGGTCGAAGCGGACCGTATGGATTCCGATACCGGAAAGGGTTCGCTCCATGATGCGCAGGTTGGTTTCATTGTCGTCGAGCACAACAACGGTTTTGCCTTTGAGGAGCGCGGGGGTGGACTGGGTGGTGCGGCGCAGGTGCTGGACGGGCTCGGCGACGATGGTGAAATGCATGGTGGTGCCGGAGCCGGGCTCGCTTTCGACCCAGATTTTCCCGCCCATCAGATCGCAGAGGCGGGAGCAGATGGCGAGACCAAGTCCGGAGCCGCCG
>CAZTYG010000291.1:0-3277 GCA_964617445.1 uncultured Blastochloridaceae bacterium | reverse complement strand
CGGACGCGAGGGTTACAGCACCCTGCTCAACACCGACCTCAAACGCGAGATGGACCACCTCGCCCGCTTCCTGCATATGGCCGTCGAATACAAAAAGAAAATCGGCTTCACCGGCCAATTCTACATCGAGCCCAAACCCAAGGAACCCACCAAACACCAATACGACTCCGATTCCGCCGCGTGCCTCAACTTCCTGCGCGAATACGGCCTGCTCGAACATTTCAAACTCAACATCGAAACCAACCACGCCACCCTCGCCGGCCACACCATGCAGCACGAACTGGAAGTCGCCGCCGCCGCCGGTGCCCTCGGCTCCATCGACGCCAATACCGGCGACGAACTCATCGGTTGGGACACCGACCAGTTCCCCACCAACATCTACCTCACCACCCAGATCATGCTCTCCCTGCTCAAAGCGGGCGGCTTCACCACCGGCGGCCTCAACTTCGACGCCAAAGTCCGCCGCGAATCCTTCGAACCCGCCGACCTTTTCCACGCCCACATCGGCGGCATGGACGCCTTCGCCCGCGGCCTCAAAATCGCCCACGCCATTCGTGAGGACGGACGCTTGGCCGCCTTCGTCAAAAACCGTTACAGCTCCTGGGACACGGGCATCGGTGCCGAAATCGAATCCGGCAAAGCCGACCTCAGCTCTTTGGAAGCCCACATGCTCAAGCAAGGCGAGGCCGCACCGAACATCTCCGGCCGCCAGGAATTCCTCGAAAACCTCATCAACGAGTTCCTCTGATTCTGTAGGACAAACCCCTACAACCACTTCCGTATTCCGCCGCTACCGCGCGCTCCTGGTTCCGCATAAGCTGGAACCATGAAAGAGCCAAGTAAGCCGCTTCGAATCCTGCTCGTCGAAGACCATCCGGACTTTCGAACCCGCCTGGCCGGCATGCTGGCCACCCGCTACGAGGGTTTCATCATCGACACCGCCCAAGACGCGCGAGAGGGGGTAGCACGGCTCCAGGAAGCCGAATACGCCGCCGTATTGACCGACTGGTCCATGCCCGGCGGCGGTGGACTGCGCGTGTTGGAACGCGCCGCATTCCTTCATCCCACCTCTACCCGTGTGGTTCTCACCATGCACCCCTCAGCCCATATCCGGCGCTCGGCCCTCTCTATGGACGCCGCTGCCGTGATCGACAAAACAGCCCCCTTCGATCCCCTCTGGCAACTCCTCGACTTTCTCACCCCAAAACAGGACAACGACACATGACCACACGCAATCACAACAAATCCGAGAGAATCCATGACCTCCGCCAAGCCCGGCTCATTGACCGCGCCGTGGACTCCGTGGAAGAGGGCATCATCATCACCGATCCCGCCCTCCCCGACAATCCCATCATCTTTGTCAACCGGGCCTTCGAGCGCCTCACCGGCTACAGCGCCCAGGAAGTGCTCGGACGCAACTGCCGATTCCTCCAAGGCCCCAACACCTGCAGCGAAACCCTCGCCATCCTGCGCCGGGCGATTGATGAAGAAAAACCCTGCGAAGTCACCCTGCTTAACTACCGCAAAGACGGCGGCACGTTTTGGAATAAAATCTCCATCAGCGTAATCCGCGATGACAACGGCTCCACCATCCATTTCGTCGGCGTTCAGAAGGATGTTACCATCGCCATCGAACTCACCCGTGCTCTTGCCCGCCAGAAAGCTTTGCTCAGCAGCATCGTGAACCACATTCCCACCTTTGTATCATGGAAGGACACCTCCCTCATCTACCAGGGATGCAACGAAAAATTCGCCCGTGCCGCCGGACTCGAACGCACTGCGGATATTGTCGGCCTAAACGACTTTGACATGCCTTGGGGCAGAAAATCCACCGCGAGCGCACGGGAACTAGACCGCTGCGTCATCGAAAGCGGCAAGCCCCTCCTCAACACAGAAACTACGATCACCAACTCCACCGGCAACCCCATCCATCTGCTCGTCAGTCGTGTCCCCCTGCGCAATGCGGACGATGAAATCATCGGTGTTCTCGGAGTCGCCACCGACATCACCACCCAAAAAATCGACGAGCAACGCCGCCAGGAAGCCCAAAAACTCGAACTCATCGGCCGCATGACCTCAGGCATCGCCCACGATTACAACAACTTCCTGGCCATCATCCAGAATAGCGCCGAACTTCTCGCCGACGAAGCGGAAACCCCGGAGTGCCGCATGGAATACGTCAAACAGATCACCGACACCGTCTCCCGTGCCGGTAAACTCACACGCAAGCTCCTCGCCTTCTCCAACCCCCGCGAGCCCAGTCCTTGCGCCCTCGATATCGGGGAATTGCTCCAATCCGCGGATAAACTCATCAATCAAATGCTCGGCCACAAATGCACCCTCCGCATGGAATTGTCCAAATCCAAGACCATGGTTAAAACTGACCCGGTCCAGCTGGAACAGATCGTTTTCAACATGGCAGCCAACGCCCGTGACGCCATGCCCGACGGCGGCACCTTCACCATTCGGACCTCCGTCATCAACACCTCGGATGAAACAGTCGCCCCCAAGTTGGCCGTCGAATTCATCGACACCGGCATCGGTATCGGCGAGGAACAGACCCGCAAAATCTTCGAACCATTCTTCACCACGAAGAAAAACGGCCATGGACTGGGCCTGGCCACATGCCAACAGCTTGCCGTCCAGAACCACGGCATCATCACTGTCCGCAGTCGCCCCGGACACGGCACCACCTTTACCCTCACCTTTCCCCTCGTGCCCGCCTGATTCCCGCTTGCCCTCCGCCCCCTCCGCAACTACATTTCTCCGTTCAAAGCCGGTGTGGCGGAATTGGCAGACGCGCCAGACTCAAAATCTGGTATGGGCAACCATGTGTGGGTTCGACCCCCTCCACCGGTAATCCCCGGCCCTCCAGACTCCCGCTTTTGTCATCCCTCGTCTCTGACATATCCACCCAATATACTGCCCCAGAACCAGTCCCGACCGGGCCAATCCCGACCAGTCCCTACGTCCCGGCCTCATACCCCCCGCCCAAGCTCCCTCACCCCTTCTCAATCCCAACCACCCAACCCTCAACCCACAACAGAAACTACAGCGTGTGTCATGTACGTACATGACTCACGCTGTGGTTATGGGCGGGAGGTTGATCCTGAAGGGAGGCATGACCTCATAAGTACCGGGTCGGGGTAGGTTAATGGTGAGGCACCCCAGTGGGTATGGACAGGCAGGTCAGGCCGGATTGGACGTCCAGTCTTTGGTTGGGAGAACGGAACTGGGCGGGGGGGGGGGAACCCGCTCCCGTCCGGGCGAATCAACT
>CAZTYG010000290.1:1394-3309 GCA_964617445.1 uncultured Blastochloridaceae bacterium | reverse complement strand
AGACAGGCATGTCCACACTTTTTCAAGTCCTACCTACGCAAGAACCGGAAGAGCCTTATATAATCTGTCCATGGACATCAAAACCGCCAATCTTCTGCCATTCGCACCTCGATATCACGAATGGGTCAAGAACCTGTTTGCGGCACACGCCGCGCAGACTCAATCCGTCTGCAATCTGCCATTTACCCGCCTTCCCCAGTATTTCCAGACGACTACTCTTGCTAATGCTCGCTATGTCGTGGTGGACAAGCTCCCCAAGTTTCCCTTCGCCGACTTTGGTTTGCCGATTCCTCCTGGCATGGAAGGTGATGGGTTCGACGGGGTCACGTATGCCAATACTTATTATGTTGTACGTGGCCAGGAACAACGTGAATCACTTCACTTTCATGAACTCGTTCATGTGGCGCAATGGCACATTCTTGGACCTGATCTTCAGCCATTGCTCTACGCCATGGAAGCCTATGCCAAAAGCTATCGACAGAATTTCTTTGAAAAGATGGCTTATGACATGACAGATTTGTTTAACAAGAACGGCCCTTCTTTCCAGGCAGATGTGCGGGTTGCATACCAACTTGGGCATTATCTGCCAGCTCTTCTCGACCAATCCATCAAAGGGCAACTGTAACACATACACTCATTCATCTCATTTAATTCAGATTTAATGTGATCGTATCGCAATCTTCGTACGCGTCGATAAAATCGTTTCTTCAACTGTCGCTGCAAAGAGTGCCTCACCAGTTTACTTTTATGATTTCGAAGCATCACGCTAAAACAGTGACAACTGCCCCGTCAGCATTTCCGCAGGCATGGCTGCCTTGAGGTTTCGCACCTGGCTCTTGAGGAAAACAATGTGACAGTAGCAGCGAGCCATGGCGTCATACCAGGCCATCTGCGGTTCCCCCATCATGGCCGCAAGCCGCTTATCATGTTCCGATATCGCCCCCATGCCTTGCGATTGCAGCTTCTCATAGAATGATTGAGCCTCAATCAGCGATGCCTCCACGCTGGACAAGGCCGACGAGAGCTTGCGCTGACGCCCAGCGCCATGTCTTGGCACACGTTCAACACTGGGCCCTTGGGTGATGAATGATGAAGGGGGTATGTCGGCAAAGGGAATGGGCTGGCCCCCGAGTTTGTAGTACCAGGGATGGTTGGGCTGGTAGTCAGCAGAACTTAAAATAGGCGGCTCATCCATCATGATGGATGTTGCAAGATTGCCCGCCCGGCGCAAGCCGGATACTCCCCCACCCTGCCTGTCTGCCACTCCCCTCCTCTCATGGTCTGCAGTCCTTGAGCGCACCGCAGCCGTCGATGTTCAACGACTGCAACGGATTGTGCGAGCAGTCCAGAACCTGCAACGCCCCCAAGCCGGAGACATCCAGCATGTTCAGCTTGTTGTGGGCACAGTGGAGCACCCGCAGCGAGCGCAGGTGCCGGACCTCCAAATGTGTCAGTTGATTGCGATCAGCATCCAGAGCCTGCAAATGCGTCAGACCCTCCAGCGATAGCTCACGCAGCTTGTTGCAACTGCAATCCAGATATTCCAGCCCTGTCAGCTTGCGGACATCCACCAGCACCAGCCCGTTATCGTGGCAGTCAAAGCTGAGGATGCGTCCGGCCGGGGTGGTGTCCTGATACCCGGCACACGCCCAGAAACTGAGCATCGGACTGGCTGCGATGGAAACCTGTTCTGCCATGCTCACGAGGATGGTGCCATCACCGAGCCTCCAAGCCACAAAGCCGGTGGTGGACCGGGCCTCCAGCAGGTAACGCTGGGAACCCCCATGGACAATGAAACCGATGGGACCCAAAAGCTGGAATGATTCAGGGGTAGTAGTTGACACGGAGCAAGACGGCAAGCCAGGTGCCCCATCGTATGCACAGGCATCCCTGACCTGTCAATCCAGCATTGAGA
>CAZTYG010000290.1:0-1294 GCA_964617445.1 uncultured Blastochloridaceae bacterium | reverse complement strand
GCCGATATATTACCGTACGGTAATATTTTGGTTGACGGCAGGCTTCTTCCAAGTCATGATTACCGAGCGGGAACAATGAACATCAAAACCACCGAACAATTGGGTCGAGCCATCCGCACCCGGCGAAAGAAACTCAAGGTCACCCAGAAGGATCTGGCCATGACCTGCGGGACCGGTTTGCGATTCATCATTGACCTGGAAAAGGGCAAATCGACCTGCCAGATCGGCAAGACGCTGCATGTTCTGCAGGCGCTGGGCTTGGCGGTGGAAGCCAAGGCCTTGGATGGCGGACAGGCAACCGGGGGCCATCGTTCATGAAACGGCTGGATGTCCATTTACACGATCACCTGGTCGGGCACCTTGACCAAGACGACAGCGGCCTGCTGGTGTTCCAGTATGCCCCGGCATGGTTGCAGACCGATGGTGCCATTCCCTTGTCGCGGTCCTTGCCCTTGCAGACTGAGCCTTTTCGCGGCAATGAGGCCCGGCCTTTCTTTGCAGGCATTCTTCCTGAGGAAGACACTCGCACCCAGATCGCCGCCATCCTGGGCATCAGCGCCCGCAATGATTTTGCGATGCTCGAACGGATTGGCGGGGAGTGCGCCGGGGCGGTGGTGTTGCAACCCGAAGTGATGGCCCTGCCCTCCACATCCACGATCGGTGAGCGGGCACTGAGCGAAGAGGAATTGCGGCAGATCATCCTTGAACTGCCGCGCCGTCCCCTGCTGGCGGGTCGGGAAGGCCTGCGACTGTCCCTAGCTGGCGCGCAATCCAAACTCCCCGTGGTGGTGCAGGAGTCGGCCATCGCCCTGCCCTTGGGGGACACGCCCAGCACGCACATCATCAAACCGGAGCCGGAGCGCTTCCCGGGTTTGGTGGCCAATGAAGCTTTTTGCATGGCCCTTGCCCGCCACCTTGGCTTGAACGTGGCCGGTGTGGCCACCCGGCAGGTGGGAGACAAACCTTGTCTGCTGATCCAGCGTTATGACCGGGAGAGGGATTCGCAGGGAAAGACAAGGCGCATTCACCAGGAGGATTTCTGCCAGGCCATGGGGTTCCCTCCGGAAAGAAAGTATCAGCAGGAAGGCGGCCCGCTCTTGCGTGATTGCGTGACCTTGCTGCGGGAATGGTCCACCGTGCCGGCGGTGGACATTCGGGATTTTCTCGATGGCCTGATATTTCAGGTGCTCATTGGCGATGCCGATGCCCACGGCAAGAACTACTCCCTGCTCTATCGTGGGGGTCAGCGGCGCTTGGCACCTTTGTATGATCTGGTGTGCACCCTGGCTTGGCC
>CAZTYG010000289.1:595-3328 GCA_964617445.1 uncultured Blastochloridaceae bacterium | reverse complement strand
TGACCCGCACGGTCATAGACGCGTAGGCGCTGCTTGAAGTAGCCGGGGCTGCCATCCTCGCGCAGAAAGTCACGCAGGGTGGTTCCGCCTTGTTGAATCGATTCCTCCAGCACCGAGCGAATGGCGCGGGCGAGTTTTTCAAGGCGGGCGGCGGCGATGCGGCCCGCAGGACGACGCGGGTCGATGCCCGCAAGAAACAGCGCCTCACAGGCGTAGATATTTCCGACTCCGACGACATTGTGGGAGTTCATGATAATCTGTTTGATCGCGGCATTCCTTCCCTTACAGCAGCGACGCAGTTGAGCCCCGTCAAATTCAGCGCCGAGCGGTTCGGGGCCAAGGTCGCGCAGCAACGGGTGCTCCAGCGGAGCGGTCCCGGCCCACAACCATGCGCCGAAGCGGCGGGGATCGTGGTATCGCACCTGGAGTCCCGATGACAAATCGACAACGACGTGGTCGTGGAGGCGGGCGGGAGTTTCCGGCGGACAAAGCCGCATGCTGCCGGACATGCCCAGGTGAACCAGCGCGGTGCCGTGCGTGCAGTTCAACAACAGGTATTTGGCGCGACGATCCAGGGAGAGAATTTTTTGTCCGACCAAGCCCGCCAGCTCGTCCGGCACTGGCCAGCGCAGGGCGGGATTTACGATGGTCCAACGACGGATCACGCACCCTTCAAGATGGGGCGCCAATCCGCGGCGCGTCGTTTCCACTTCGGGAAGTTCGGGCATGGCACGCAACAATGACACGGTTTTCCATCTTGGACAACTCCCGCAACCCCGGTTACGGCCCCGACTTCTAACTAATCAACCGCAACACATATTTCAACCGGGCAGCCGCACCGTTGAAATATGAGTGGTGTCCAGAGCGCGGGAGAGGGGGCCACAGGTGGAAATGACACCACCGTCAACCGCGATGGATCGAACGTATTTTGCCGACCGGGCGGTCGGACGGCAGCGCGCTCCGCTTTGCGGAGTGGGCCTTTGCCCCGCACCGCGTTACCGCATCTTGAGGTTGTGAACTTCCTTGAAGTTGTTGTTGTTGATGTCGATCTCGATCCGGTCGTCCACCGATCCGATTTCAACCGGAACCAGCCAGTAGGCGACGGCATAACGGCTGCGGTATTGGCCGTAGATGAGGTAACTGCCGGGTTGCACGCCGACGAAACGGAAGCGTCCTTCGGCATCGGCACGGGTTCGGGCGACTGCCGCTTGAACGGCTGTGTAACCGATCGTCTGAATGTCGAGGTTGTGGTAACCGTCGTCGAAGGAAAAACGCGAGGCGAGTTCCAGCCAGCGTTCGTCGCGCACGGTTTTGATTACGTTGGCGGTTTCCGGTGGGACCAGCACCAGCTGCATCCCGGCGAGATCCTGGGTGCGGTCAATGCGCAACTCGATGGTGGCATGGCCGGAAACTTCCGCGCCCGCAACTTCTGCATCCACCTGCGGGGACTCCGGTTCGGGCAGCCCGGTTTCTCCGGTGTCCTCCTCCAGCGTGGGCTCGGCTGCGGGTTCCGCCACCTCCGCTTGCGGGGAACAGCCGGTCCATATGGACAAGCCAAGAATCAGAACAACGGTTGCGAAACGGGAAGGCAGGGTTGGATTCATGTTTCCATGCTAGCGCGTCCGCCCGGTGAATGCAGCAAAATCCGGCGCGCGGCAACCCGGTCTTGCGACGCGGGGGCGCAAGGGTAGTTTGGTGTCATGGCCGATCCCCGTTACGACAAGCTGGCCGGTGTGCTCACCGGATATTCCACACAACTCAAAAAAGGCGAGCGCGTGCTCATCGAGGGCTTCGACGTCCCCGACGCGATGTTGGTGGCATTGGTGCGCGCTTCACGCAAACGCGGGGCGGTGCCGTTTGTGAACATCCACCACGCCCGCGTTTCACGGGAGCTTATGCTTGGTGCCACCGAGGAGCAAGCAATCTTCTCGCGCGACCACGAGCTGCGACGGATGAAAGGAATATCGGCCTACATCGCGGTGCGTGGCTCCAACAACATCTTCGAGTCTTCCGATGTTCCCGTCGACAACATGAAGCTGGTGTCGAAATTGATGCGTCCGGTCCTGGACTGGAGGATCAACAAAACCAAGTGGGTGGTATTGCGCTGGCCGACCTCCGCCATGGCCCAGCAGGCACGAATGAGCACCGAGGCCTTCGAGGACTTCTACTTCAAAGTCTGCACGCTCAACTACAAAGCCCTGGTGCCCGCCATGAACCGTCTGCAGAAGTTGATGCAGAAGACCGACCAAGTCCGTATCAAGGGGCCGGGAACCGATCTCCGCTTCTCGATCAAAAACATCGGCGCGGTGGTCTGCGGCGGCGAGCGCAACATTCCCGATGGCGAGGTGTATTCCTGCCCGGTGAAGGACAGCGTCGAGGGCGAAATCCGCTTCAACGTCCCAAGCGTTTATCAGAACGTGTCGTTTGAAAATGTGCGTTTGAAGTTCTCCCGGGGCCGCATCGTGGAGGCGGAAGCCAACAACACCAAACGCCTCAACCAGATTCTCGACAGCGATCCTGGCGCGCGTTACATCGGCGAGTTCAGCCTCGGCTTCAACCCCAACATCCGCGACAACCTGTTCAACGCCGTCGGTCGTCTCCGTCTCCGACTTGATCTCCACATTGACCACCAGCCGGCGGCCCACCGCTTCGAAGGCTTCTTCAAGCGTGGGGATGTGTGTTCCCCGGAACGCTTCGCCAAACCACAAACCCGCGTCCAGTTCCTTAAGCTGC
>CAZTYG010000289.1:0-585 GCA_964617445.1 uncultured Blastochloridaceae bacterium | reverse complement strand
CATCCGCGAGCCGATGCGCGACATTCTCTTCGATGAGAAGATCGCCGGCTCCTTCCACTTCACACCCGGCCAGGCCTACGAGGACGCCGACAACGGCAATCGCTCCCAGGTCCACTGGGACATGGTTTGCATCCAGCGGCCCGACTACGGCGGTGGCGAAATCTGGTTCGACGACAAGCTCATCCGAAAAAACGGTTTGTTCACGACCCCGGAACTCAAAGCGCTGAATCCCGACCGCATCAAGGCGTAATTTTTACAGGAAGGTCGCGAAGGTCTGAGAGGCCGCCAAAACGCGCTCACCGCCGCGGCGGTTCGGGGGTGTTCACCGGCGTGCCGTAGGCTTCGATCCCCATTTCGGTGAGGTCCAGACCCATGATCTGTTCTTCGTCGGACGCGCGGTTGCCCACGATGCGGTCGGTGAACAGGAACATCAACCATCCCAGAAATCCAAAGGTCACACCGCACACCACGACTCCGAGGCACTGGATCAGGAACTGGCGGCCGTCGCCGAAGAACAGACCGGTGACATCCCCACTGCCGTCCGCGAAAAGACCGAAGGCGATGCCGCCAAAGGCCCCGCAGGTT
>CAZTYG010000288.1:0-3331 GCA_964617445.1 uncultured Blastochloridaceae bacterium | reverse complement strand
CAGCGGTCTCCAAAACCGCGGGTTGGGGGTTCGAGTCCCTCCTGCCCTGGAAATCAGGTGAAATAAATGGAAAAGTTCCTCATTGGCGACGGCGGATTCTGGTCGATCGTGCTTTCCGCACTGGTCTACGGCATCGCCCTGCTCGTCCTGCTGCTTATCCTTTCCAAGCGCGCCCGCATCCTGACCTTCTTCCGCGATGTCAAAGCCGAGCTGGCCAAATGCACCTGGCCGGTGGACCCCGAACAGACCGGCCTGCGCCGATACAAGGTCCTGATCGACTCCACCGTGGTCGTCTGCGTCTGCACCGTCCTCCTCGCCGGCTACATCACCGGGTTCGATTTCTGCATCAACAAATTCATCGGACTGCTCGTCAACTTCTAATTTCACCCTCATGACTGAAGCACAAATCAACACAGGCCAAACCGGGGAAGATTCCCCTGTGCCCGCGCCCCTGGGCGACCCCCGCGGCCAGTGGTTCGCCATTCACGTCCTCTCCGGCCAGGAGAACAACGTCGATAAACACTTGCGCTTCCGCATCAAGAGCGAGGAGATGGCCGACTCGGTTTACGAAATCGTCATCCCCACCGAGAGGGTCTCCGAGGTCAAACGCGGTAAAAAATCCGAAACCACCCGCAAGCTCTATCCCGGCTACGTCTTCGTCAACATGCGCCTCTACGACGAAGAGAAAAAAATGTACGAGCCTTGCTGGTATTTCATCAAGGATACCCCCGGTGTCATCGGCTTCGCCGACGGCGACAAACCCATCCCCATGCGCAAGAGCGAAGTCGAGGGCATGCTTTCCCAAATCCGCGAAAAAGAGGACAAGGTGGTTCCCAAGGTGTTTTTTGCCCTCGGCGACCGCGTCCGGGTCGGCGACGGCCCTTTCGAATCCCAGGAGGGCAACATCGAGGAAGTGGACGAGGCGCGCGGACGTGTCCGCGTCGCCGTCAGCATCTTCGGACGCTCCACCCCGGTGGAATTGGAATTCTGGCAGGTGGAGAAAATATAAAACAATCAACCCCCTCCGGTGCCTGATCCACCGGACGGCAACCGATCACTATTATGGCTAAAGAAATCATCGCGAACATCAAACTGCAGATTCCCGCAGGGCAGGCCAATCCCGCGCCCCCCGTCGGCCCCGCGCTCGGCCAAGCCGGCGTCAACATCATGGCCTTCTGCAAGGAGTTCAACGCCCGCACCCAGAAGGACGCCGGCAACATCCTCCCCGTTGTCATCACCGTCTTCAAAGACAAGACCTTCACCTTCATCACCAAGTCGCCGCCCGCCGCCGCGCTGCTCAAAAAAGCCGCCAACATTGCCTCCGGATCCAAGGAGCCTAACCGCACCAAGGTCGGCAAAGTCACCAAAAAACAGGTGATGGATATCGTCAAACTCAAGAAAAACGACCTCAACGCCAAGTCCGACGAGGCCGCCTTCCGCATCATCGCGGGAACCGCGCGCCAAGCCGGCATCGAAATCACCGACTAACCCCCTTCCAGACAGGCCGGAGGTCACCCGACCCCATCGGCCGCCCCAACCCAAGTAGGAGGGCCTCATCGCCCGCTTGCACTACAAGGAGAAAAACACAATGGCCAAAACAGGCAGCAAACGTTACAGAAAAGCCCTCGAGCTGGTGGACTTGAAAAAGACCTACCCGCTGGAGAAGGCAATCGAACTCATCAAGCAGTTCCCGGTCACCAAAGCCGACCAGACTGTCGAGATCGCATTCAACCTCGGTGTGGACCCGCGCCAGAGCGACCAGATGGTCCGCGGCACTGTCGCCCTTCCCAACGGCTCCGGCAAGGACGTCCGCGTCCTGGTCTTCGCCAAAGGCACCGCCGCAGACGCCGCCAAACAAGCCGGGGCCGAATTCGTCGGCTTCGAGGACCTCATCAAAAAAGTCAACGAAGGCTTCCAGGACTTCGACGTCGCTGTCGCCACCCCCGAAGCCATGCAGGAAGTACGCAAACTCGGTAAAGTCCTCGGACCCCGCGGCCTCATGCCCAACCCGAAGACCGGCACCGTCACCGACGACACCGCCAAAGCCGTGCGCGAATGCAAGGCCGGACGCGTCGAATTCAAGGTGGATAAAAGCTCCAACGTCCATGTCGTTTGCGGCAAGGTCTCCTTCGACTCCCCGCGCCTCACCCAGAACGTTCAGGCCGTCATTGACGCCGTCCTCAAGGCCAAGCCCTCCTCCGCCAAGGGCAAATACGTCCGCAACGCCGTCCTCACCGCCACCAACAGCCCCGGCGTCAAACTCGAACTGGTTTCCGCCAACTAATCGGAGTACACACAACATGAGACAAGAAAAAGCCGCTATCATCGACGACATCCGGGCCTGGATTCAATCCTCCCCCTACGTCATCATCGTGGACTACACCGGAATCACCGTTTCGCAGTTCTCCGAATTGCGCAACCGCCTGGCCGAAGCCAAATCCGAAATCCACGTCGTCAAAAACACCTTCCTGCGCCGCGCGTTGGGCAACGAGGGGCTTCCCGATCTGGGTGACCTCCTCCATGGCCAGTCCGCCGTCGCCTATGGCCCGGCCGATATCTCCGCCGCCGCCAAGGTGCTCAAAAACTTCAAGGCCGAGTTCGAACGCCCCGTCATCAAAGGCGGTATTCTCGACAAATCCGCCCTCTCCGCCGAAGGCGTTCTGGCCATCGCCGACCTGCCCCCGCGCGAGGTCGTCCTGGCCCAGCTCCTCGGCGTTATCAATATGCCCGCCACCCAGCTGGCAACCCTCCTCAATACCCCGGCCACCCAGCTGGCCCAGGTCATCAAAGCAAAAGTTGAAAAAGGAGAATAAAACCACAACCCCTTTCCGGACCCGTCCGGAAAAAAAACAAAAAAGGCAGAGAGTTGTTTCTAGCCCGGAAGCCTTTCCGGGATAATTCAGCGGCGGGTGCCGTCGGCTAGGACAACCAAAAAGCAAAATCCCGTGCGCCCCGGCGCCCGGGTGGAAAACAAAACATATGGCAGCAAATCTGGACACATTGGTGGAATCGCTCAGCGGACTGACCGTCGTTGAAGCGGCCGACCTCGTCAAAAAACTCGAAGAAAAATGGGGCGTCAGCGCCGCCGCGCCTGTCGCGGTCGCCGCAGCTCCCGCCGCCGGCGCAGCCGCCGCACCCGCCGAGGAGAAAACCGCTTTCGACGTGATTCTCGCGGAAGCCGGCTCCAACAAAATCGGCGTGATCAAAGAAGTGCGCGCCGCAGTCGCCGGTCTCGGCTTGGCGGAAGCCAAAGCCCTGGTCGAAGGCGCGCCCAAGACCCTCAAAGAGGGAGCCACCAAAGAAGAGGCCGAAGAGATCAAAAAGAAACTCG
>CAZTYG010000287.1:0-3339 GCA_964617445.1 uncultured Blastochloridaceae bacterium | reverse complement strand
ATTTGATGCAGAACATGTAGGGGGAGGGATTGACGAAACGCAGGGCGCGGTAGAGATCCAGTGGGTCCTGTTGGTAGGGGACGGTGAAGCGCTGGGAGGGGACGACCTGAAATATATCTCCGGCGCGGATGTATTCCTGCATTTTTTCGGTCATCCCGATGTATTGGTCGCGGGTCATGTTGACCGTGAAGTCCGGTTCGGGCAGATCGTGGCTGGGTTCCAGTGATTGGGTGGGAATCGGACGGCTCAGGATTTTATCCAACTCTTTGATGCGGGTCAGCGCGCGGTCGTAGGCCTCGTCAGCTTTGTCGTCCTCGACCCAGGCGTTGGCCAGAATTTTCACCCGCCGCTCGACGTGATCGAAGATGAGCAAGCTGTCGGCCACCACAAAATAGGCGTCGGGCAGGCCGAGATCATCGTTTCCGGCGATGTTCACGGTGGGCTCGAAGAACCGGACCGATTCGTAGGTGAGAAAACCGACCGCGCCGCCATAAAAAATGGGCAACTCGCTGAATGGCAACGGGCGGTAACGGGACATGATTTTTTCCAGCTCGTGCAGGGGGTCGCCGGTGGTCTCGAACTCCGACACATCGCCGTCCTCGACCACCCGGATGTGGTGCCCCCGGGCGGTGAATGTGACCCGCGGATTGGCACCGACAAACGAGTAGCGCCCCAGCCGCTCGCCCTTTTCCGCGGACTCCAACAGAAAGGTGTGGTCGCCGGTGTCGAGCTTGAGATAGGCGGAGATCGGCGTCTCCAGATCGGCAATGATCTCTTTATAAACTGGGATGAGATTGCCCTGGCGGGAAAGCTCACGAAACATTTCGCGGGAAGGGAAGATCATGCGCGTGGCATTGGCTGCGGGTTGGGTTGAAAGAAAACTACAAATCCGCCCTGATGACAAGGCTTTCCACGGGGAGGCCGCAGTGCCCCCCTCGCTTTTTTTCGTGACATGCAACAACAGTCTCCGGTTTCCAACTGCATCATAACTTGCATCAGCTGATGCAAGTTATGATGCAGTTGGATTCTGGGTGAAAGGTGCTTCTCGGAGAGGACGTGAAAATAAACGTGCGTGGGGCGTCGGTTTTGATAGCGTGACCCGCTTCTCATGGGCCTGATTGTTCAGAAATACGGGGGCACTTCGGTGGGCGACCCCTCCCGCATCCGCAACGTCGCCGCCCGCGTGGCCGAATGGCACCGCGGCGGTGACCGCATCGTCGTGGTGGTTTCCGCCATGTCCGGGGTGACCGACAATCTCCTTCGACTGGCCCGTGAGGTCAGCGAAGAGCCGAGCGAGCGCGAGCTGGACATGCTGCTGGCGACCGGTGAGCAAACCACGATCTCGCTCCTAGCCATGGCATTGCACAGCATCGGGGTGCCCGCGGTTTCCCTCACGGGGGCGATGGCCGGCATCGTCACCGACGGCGGCCACACCCGTGCCAAAATCGCCAACATCACTCCCGGAGGCATCGCCGGGCACTTGGACCATGGGCGGGTGGTCATCGTCGCCGGTTTTCAAGGCCAGACCATGGAGGGCCAGATCACCACCCTCGGACGCGGCGGCTCCGACCTCACCGCCATCGCCATTGCCGCCGCCCTCAAGGCCGACCTTTGTCAGATTTACACCGATGTGGACGGCGTTTACACCGCCGATCCCAGAATCGTGCCCGACGCGCGCAAAATTTCCGAGATCGCCTACGACGAGATGCTGGAGATGGCCAGCTCCGGCTCCAAGGTCATGCAGTCCCGCTCCGTCGAATTCGCAAAAAAATTCGGGGTGGTGTTCGAGGTCCGGTCGAGTTTCAATAAAAACACGGGAACCTTGGTCAAAGAAGAAAGCGAAATTATGGAACACGTCGTCGTCCGCGGACTCAGCATTGAAAAAAACCAGGCGAAGGTCACGCTCTCCGGCGTGCCGGACAAGCCGGGAGAGGCGGCCCGTTTGTTCAACCGCATTGCCGAGGCCCAGGTGAACGTCGATATGATTGTTCAGAACGTTTCCCTGCCCGCCCCCGGCGCGCCGCCCGCCACCGACATCACTTTCACCCTCAACAAGGACGATCTCAAACGGGTCCGCCCCATCATCGACACTTTTGCCAAAGAAACCGGCAGCCGCGAAGCGATCCTCCAAGAGGGCATCGCCAAGCTCTCCGTGGTGGGCATCGGCATGAGGAGTCACAGCGGGGTTGCCGCGGCGCTGTTCACCGCGCTGGCCGACGCCGGCATCAACATTCAGATGATCTCCACCAGCGAGATCAAAATCTCGGTGGTCGTGGACGAGGCGAAGGCCAACGACGCGATGAAGGCGGCGCACGCCCGATTCGAGCCGCACCTGGCCCCGCCAGCGGAAGGGTGAACCATTTTGGCCCGGCGCGTTTATCTGGACCATCCGGGGACGATGCCGTTGCTTTCCGAAGCCGCAGCCGCGATCCGTTCGGCCCTTGAGCAAACGCTCGGCAATCCTTCCCACCTCCACCGCGAGGGCATGGACGCCGCCTGCATTCTCGCCTCCGCGCGCGAAGTCGCCGCACGCTTGGTCGGCGTGAATGATCCGGACTCCATCATTCTGACCTCCGGTGCCACCGAGTCCGCCAACCTCGCCGTCCTCGGCATGGCCCGCGCCGCCCCGCAGGAAAACCGCCGCCTTGTCACCACGGCAATCGAACACCCCGCGGTGCTGGAATCCTGCCGCCTCCTCCAACGCGAGGGTTGGGAAGTGGTTTATCTCCCTCCCTCCTCCGACGGACGCGTCGCGGCGGCGGACTTTTCAAATGCCTTGCGTTCCGGTGCTGCCATGGTCGCATTTCATGTTCACAACCATGATGTCGGAACCGTGCAGCCCGCTGCGGAGGTCGCTGCCCTTGCCCGCGCCGCCGGGGCAGGCTGCTTTCTGGACCTGTCGATGGCCGCAGGTTGGACCGACGCGCCATTTCAAGCCGACGGCGTGGACGCGATGGGTTTTTCCGCCCTGCGCCTGGGCGGGCCGTCCGGGATCGGATTTCTGTATCTGCGGCCCGGCACCAAGTTGCAGCCACTCATCCTTGGAGGTCGCCAGCAACATGGTCTGCGAGCGGGAAGCGAAAACGTGCTGGGTGCGGCAGGAGCCGTCGCCGCGCTGGACGCCGCCATACGCGAACGTCCCACGCGGGTGGAAGCGGTGCGCGCGTTGCAACGGCAACTTCTCACCGCCCTGAGGGAAATCCATGGAACCGTTCTTCACGGACCGGAACCGGGACCCGGGCGCGACCCGCGTCTGCTCTGCATGAGCTTCGAGGGAGTGGACGCCGAGTCGTTGATGCTCTTGCTCGACGTGCGTGGGGTGGCGGTGGCGGCGGGCAC
>CAZTYG010000286.1:0-3340 GCA_964617445.1 uncultured Blastochloridaceae bacterium | reverse complement strand
CGTTTTGTGATCGGTCCCTTGGCACGCGGCTTTGCATGGCCGGAGGGGCGCTGGGCGCTGATTGCGGACGCGGAAATTTTTGGTCGCTACCAAACGGTGAGGCCGGCGCGCCGTCATGACCGGCTGGCGGCGTTACGGGCCGGGCGGGGCGGGGCGGATTTCGGGACATGGGAGGAGGGCGACCATGTGGTGCATGTGGAGCACGGGGTGGCGGTTTACGAGGGGTTGCGGGAGCTGCCCGGAGGCAGCGGCCAACAGGCACTGGTGCTGGAGTTCGCCAACGAGGCCCGGTTGTTCGTGCCGATGGACCAGGCTTATCTGGTGTCGAAATACATCGGCGTGGGGCGCGCGCGTCCGCCGTTGGACACGTTGGGCGGTGGACGTTGGGACCGGGCCAAAAAGCAGGCCGAGCAGGCGGTGATGGACTACGCGGCGCGCATGTTGCGCATGCACGCCGAGCGGGAGTCGTTGCCGGGATTCGCCTGCCCGCCGGACCATGACTGGCAGCGCGAGTTTGAAGAGGCGTTCCTGCACAAGCCGACCGGGGACCAGGTGCGGGCGGTGGCGGAGACCAAGGCGGACATGGAGTCGCGCCGTCCGATGGACCGGTTGATTTGCGGGGATGTGGGTTTCGGCAAGACGGAGGTGGCGGTGCGGGCGGCTTTTAAAATGGCGACGTCCGGACGCCAGGCGGCGTTCCTGGTGCCAACCACAGTGCTGGCGCAGCAGCATTACCAGACTTTGTGCGAGAGGATGGCGGATTATCCGGTGCGCATCGGGTTGCTGAGCCGGTTTGTTCCCGTATCGCGGCAGAAGGAGACGCTGCGAGGTTTGCGGGAGGGAACGGTCGATATCGTGGTGGGCACCCACAGGTTGATCTCCCCGGATGTGCAGTTCAAAAACCTCGGACTGGTGGTGATCGATGAGGAGCAGCGCTTCGGGGTTGGTCACAAGGAGGCGTTCAAGGACAAGTTCCGGTTGGTGGACGTATTGACGCTGTCGGCCACGCCGATTCCGCGGACGTTGTATCTGGCGTTGATGGGGGCGCGTGATATGAGCACGATCGACACACCGCCGGCCAACCGCCTGCCGGTGGAGACGACCATTCATGCGTATGACGAGCGGTTGATCCGGAGTTATATCCAACGGGAGTTGGCGCGCGGGGGACAGGTGTTTTTCCTGCACAATCGGGTGCGGTCGATTCAAAAGGTGGCGGAGATGGTGCGTTTCTTGGTGCCCGACGCGCGGGTGGAGGCCGGGCACGGGCAGATGCATGAGCACGAACTGGAGGACATCATGCGCCGGTTCGTGGCTCACGAGACCGATGTGCTGGTGTCCACGACCATCATCGAGAGCGGCATTGATATTCCGAACGCCAATACCATCATTATTGACCGTGCCGATCTCTTCGGCTTGGCGGATTTGTACCAATTGCGCGGACGGGTGGGGCGCGCCGAGACCCGTGCGCATGCTTTGTTGTTGGTGCCGCGCGATCTGATCCGCGGCGAGGCGGGCAAACGGGTGGAGGCGATCCGGCAGTATTCGCAACTGGGTGCGGGGTTCAAGATCGCGATGCGCGACCTGGAAATCCGCGGCGCGGGAAATTTGCTGGGCACCGCGCAGAGCGGGCACATCACGGCGGTGGGATTCGACTTGTACTGCCGGTTGTTGAAGAAGGCGGTGGCGGCGCTGAAGGGGGGTCATCCGGTCGTGGCCGACCGCGAGGTGGCCCTGCGCATGGATTTTCTGGCGGTGGGCTCCGAGGGAACCGTGGAGCAGGAGGGGGCCTTTCTTCCGGCCTCCTACATGGCGGAGACCGCGTGGCGCATCACCGCCTACCGCGAGCTGGCGGAGTTGACCGACGAAACGGGCTGGCAGAAATTGCGCGCGAAGTGGAAGGACCGGTTCGGGCGTTGGCCAGAATCTGTGGAGTTGCTCCTAATATACAACCGTGTTAAGATCAACGCTTTGCAGGGGGATTTTACACGTATTGAGACAAAAAATGAACGGTTGATGATGACACGCAAGGGCGACTACGTCATGGTGGGGGGTAAATTCCCCCGGTTGACGCAGGGGCCGGCAAAAGCAAAACTACTGGAAATCGAGAAATGGGTCCGATCCTTTATCAAATCCTGAGGGGAGCACCGTTGCGGCGCGTCGCGCTAGGGTGCGCCCTGATGATGATCAGCGTTCCCGGCTCCTCCCGTGCGCAGGTGGTGGACGGGGTTGCCGCCGTGGTGAACAACAAGGTCATCACCTTTTCTCAGGTGCGCAAGGAAGTGGACGCCACCGAGGCCCAATACCGCGAGTTGTTCGCCGGGGTGGAATTGATCGAAAAAATCCGCGAGGCGAGGCTGGCGGCACTGCGCGCCCTCATAGAACGCGAGTTGATCATTCAGGAGTTCGATGAAAAGGGGTATTTCATCCCGGAGAATGTGATCGAGGAACGCATCCGCGGAATTGTCCGTGATTCCTATGACAATGACCGAGCGGCGCTGATTCGCACGTTGCAGGCCAATGGCATGTCGGTCTCCGGCTTCAAGGAACAAATCCGCAGCCAGATCGTCGTCCAAGCCATGCGCGGACGCAACGTGGCCTCCTCGGTCATTGTGTCGCCCTACCAGATCGAGCAGTATTACCAGAACAACATCCGCCAGTTCGTCCAGCCCGACCAGGTGAAGCTGCGCATGATTTACCTGCGCCGCGGAGTATTCACAGAGCAGCGGGCCGCGCAGGACGGTGCCATGCGCGAGGTGGACCCGCAGCGGCTGATCATGGAGGAGATTCTGGCCAAGGTGCAAACCGGCTCGGACTTTGCCAGTCTTGCCCGCGGTTATTCCGAGAGCCCGCAGCGCGCGGCCGGCGGGGACATGGGTTGGGTGACCGACGCCACCCTCCGCGCCGAACTGGCCCGCGAGGCCTTTCAACTCCTGCCCGGCCAGAACAGCGGGATCATCGAAACCGACGACGGTTATCACATCCTGCTGGTGGAGGAAATCCGCAAGGCCACGGTGGTGGCGCTTTCCGATGTGCGCGAGAGAATTGAAAACACCCTGCTGCAACAGGAGCGCGAGCGCCTGCAGCAGGAATGGCTCGATGGCCTGCGCTCCCGTGCCTTCATCAAAATGTTCTTCTGATCCGGGCTTATCATGGCGAAGCACCGGCCGGTTATCGGCATCACTTTCGGCGACCCGGCGGGCATCGGCCCTGAAATCATTGGCGCGTCCCTTGCATGTTTCCCGCGCCAACTTCCGCCGGTGGAGTTCCGTCTGATCGGTTCCGTGGAAGGAGCGCGGCCCGGACGGCCCACACTTCGCACCGCACTGCAGGCGGTGGCTGC
>CAZTYG010000285.1:1375-3353 GCA_964617445.1 uncultured Blastochloridaceae bacterium | reverse complement strand
CATAACGACGGTATTGCCTGCTTGCTGATGCTGGGATCGCCAGTTGTGAATGAGGTCCAGACACGCATGATCGATATAGGTCAGCTTCTCAAAATGCAGGTGCAGTTCCGTCCCCGCCGGCACCGACTCCGCCGGCACCGACTCCAGCGCCGTCGCTAGCTTCGGCAACGCTATAAACGTCGCTGCCCCTTCCATGTGATAGTCGATCCGCCTGCCATCCTGTGACCACTCCGACCGTATCCGCAGATGCGTGAAGGTATAGACCAACTTCATAACTGCCAACACAATCCCGATAATGACGCCCTTCAACAGATCCAGTGCGACGATCCCGGACAGGGTCGCAAAATAAATAAAGACCTCGCCTCGCCCGAAATTTGCCAACTCGCGAATATGTTGCGGGCTTACCAATTTGTAACCCGTGTACACCAAAATCGCCGCCAGCACCGCAATCGGAATCAGGCTCAACAGGCCCGGAAACAACAGCACGGTGACCAGCAGCCAGAACCCATGAAGAAACGACGACAACTTCGTTTTGGCGCCAGCATCGATGTTTGCACTTGACCGTACGATGACCCCGGTCATCGGCAGGGCGCCGACCACGCCGCACATCATATTGCCGACCCCTTGCGCGGCCAGCTCCCGATCGTAGTTGGCCCGCGGTCCCTTGTGCATCATATCGGTGGCCGACGTAGACAGCAGCGTCTCCGCACTTGCGATGAAGGCCAGTGCAAACGCCTCCATCAACAGCACCGGATCAAGCAGTGAATTGACCTGTGCTGGCTGCACCCACCGCAGCGAATCCAGCAGGCTGCTTGGCACCTCGACAAACTGGATCGGGAACATGAGAACATTGGCAAGCCCAGAACCGAAAATCACCGCCACCAGTGGCGCCGGCAAAAACTTCAATGAAGGCGGCTGGAACCGGTTCCACGCCAGTAATGCCACAATCGTCGAAATTCCCACCATCGCCGCCATGTGGTGACTTCTGTCACCTAGCGGAAACATGGCGTTATAGATCGACTCCGGAATCGACAGCAGATTCTGAATTCCGCTCCCCCGCGGCACGTCGTCCACCATGATGTGAAATTGCGATGCGAAGATCAACACGCCGATACCCGCTAACATTCCATGAATCACTGACGGAGAAATCGCACGGAACCACTGTCCCAACTTGAAAAGGCCAGCCAGGAACTGCAGCAACCCCGCAAACAAGACCAGGATGCCGAGCATGCTCAACCCGTGCTGTTGCACAATATCCCATACCAGCACGGTCAACCCGGCGGCCGGACCGCTTACCAGCAATGGAGCCCCGCCGAGCAGGGCAACCACGAGGCCGCCGATTATCCCCGAGATGAGTCCGGCGGCAGGCGGCACGCCAGACGCGATTGCGACACCCATACATAACGGTAGGGCAACCAGGAAGACCACAATGGACGCACCAAAATCCTTACCGAAAAAAGAAAAATCTAAGCATTTCATGTTTCCTGGGTTCATCTGCCCTCACTGTAATATTGGAGGCAAGAAAGACAAAGATAAGGATAAAGCATCGATTTAGCCGAAGAAGCCACAAGGATCTACTTGGTGGCCAAAGACGACAACGAGCGGAATAATAGCTTTGTTACTTCGGGGTTGCTGAAAAAATCATTTTCCATGATTCGCTCAAACTCCTGCGAGAAAAGGTGGATCCCTCGTTCCTCTGACCCCACCACCAGGGATATGATCGTCACAGAAAGATGTCGGCGTCGGGAGCCACCAGGCGCTCAGCAGGCCGTTCCATGTACCTCCCCAGGCCTGCCACCAAGACCACAGCCAAGAACAAACAGCTCGGGTGAGGAGGTGCTCCAAATTCATCACCAAACATGACACGTGAATCATCGTCTCAGAGGTCCGCGCCAACTTCGCCATCAGGCGGTCGAGCCCAAACCGACGCTTGCCCTGTCCAAACTGGCCTTCTACCGCCAGCCGGGCCGTGGCCTCA
>CAZTYG010000285.1:0-1275 GCA_964617445.1 uncultured Blastochloridaceae bacterium | reverse complement strand
GCCGTGGCCTCACTTGCTGCCCGTGGTCGGCCCAGCGGTGGCCCCGAGAGGCGAATCCCGCGACTGGTGCAGAAGCGACGGTTCTCGCGGGTCCGGGAGATTTGATCCACGTGCACCGAGGCCGGGTCATGGCCAACCCGTCGACGATACGCGTCGATCTGTTGCCCCAAATCCACCGATTCGTTGTCGGCATCCCAGCTGATGCGATCCACAACGCTGCCTCCATCCACCACACTGACTGAGATCTTCGCGCCAAACTCCACGGGGGTGCCCGCTTTGCCGCGCACGATGGGACGGACATGGGGTTGACTCATACTGACAAGCCGCTCCGCGATACGGTGACACCGGGTTGTGTCCATCCAGAGCGGTTGCCGATACCGTTCTTGAATCACGAGGAGCTGCCGGTAGTGTTTAGGGGGTCAGGCCACCAGCAGCCCTTCTTGCGCCATGACGGCAATGGAGCTCAGATTGCGTCGGAGATACCGGAGCGGTTGCCCAAGGCCTTGTCGGAGTTTCCGTCTCCCCGGTGTTCTGGCTTTAGCAACCCGCAAGTACGCCTGTCTGGCCTTCTGCCGATAGGGGCGGGGCTTCTTCGTCGGAGTCGCTCGACACGCCTGCATGCGATCGATGATCGCTTCGGTTTTCTCGCGAGCCTCATTCAAGAGCTTGAGGTCCGTGGGATAGGGGATATCCGCTGGCACACAGGTGGCATCGACGAGGAGCTGGCCCTTCGGGGGAGCGGGTTCGCCTTCCTCCTTGGCGTCGATCAGGTCCGTGTTGGGCGGAGGATCCGTTGTGGGCTGAGCGTCGGCGATCAATCGGGCAATGGCCTCATTGAGGGCTCCTACACGGGCATGAGTGAATCGTTTGCGGAAGGTGGTCAGCAGAGAATGATGAACCGGCGCCTCATGTTGGTACGCCGTGAGGCCCAAGAAGTATTGGAGATAGGGGTTCTCGGCAATCTGCGCCACCAGTTCACGATCCGTGACACCCAGCCGCTCTTGAAAGATGAGGGCGCCCAGCGCGAGGCGGGAGGACTTCGCGGGCGAACCCAAGTCCTCGTGGGAAAACTGTTGGGCATACGCCGTTTCGACGACCGCCCACGGGATCTGTTTCGCCAACACCACCCAACGATTATCACTGCAGAGTTTCCCGCCAAAGGGCAGGACAAAATCTTCAAAGGCCAGCTGATTCACAGAGGGTTTCCGATACATGAGGACTCCTGGTGCACGCTTTTGAGGGAGGGGGGTGAAATTCCTGTGCACGTCGCCCCTG
>CAZTYG010000284.1:2654-3393 GCA_964617445.1 uncultured Blastochloridaceae bacterium | reverse complement strand
CCAGGGAGACGCCGATGGTGAAGCTGAAGTAGAAATCGACGTTGTTCTTGAACGGGGTGGTGATGATGGTGTCACCCGGCATCCAGGAGGTGAGAATCTGGTTTTCGTAGAGGACGGGATTGACGATGAATGTGATGATCAGGCCGATGAAGCTGCCGAGCATGGCGTAGAAGGGGAGGACCATGCCGATGAGGACATTGCCGAGGTCCCAAGTGATACCTGTGGCGACGGCGGGGAGGATGCTCTGGGTTTTTTCGGTGAGGTCCACGAAGGGGATGGGGAGGATCATGATGGGCTGGCCGGTGATCATGCCGGTCAGGGTGGGCAGACCCAGGTAGAGCGCGCCGAAGAACAGTCCGATGGCACCGCCGATGGAAAAGACCCGCCAGCGCCAGGAGCGCTCCTTGTGCTCGCTTTGCTGGTCGTCGATGTCCTCGGCAAGTGCCAGAATGCCCTGGGCGCTGATAGGCGCCATGGGGAAGGGGAGTTTTTCGATATCGCTGGTGAGGCGGAAGAGGCCATAGCCGAGGACGAGGTTGCTAAGCTGGCCGAAGAACGTGGTGAAGATGACGAGGCCGATGACGGGGAGCCAGTCCCAGTGGAAGAAGGTGCGGAGAGCGTAGGAGACGGAGTCTTCATTGGGGGCGAACCAGGTGGGGAGGTGTTCGGCGATGCCGTAGGCGGTGGCGGCGTCGGACTGGATGTAGAACTGGTGCCAGAGCAGGCCGGAGAAGGGAAG
>CAZTYG010000284.1:0-2644 GCA_964617445.1 uncultured Blastochloridaceae bacterium | reverse complement strand
GTTGCATGGCGGAGCCAGCCATGAAGAAGAGCACAAAAATTTCCGGTTTTTTGAGGGTGCGCTGGGCACGGCGGGCGACCTCGAGGAAAAGAATGACGGTGACCCATTGGGCGGCGGGGCCGATGTTTTGCTCCCCGGCCAACAGACCCATGTAGATGGAGCCGGGAATCATGATCAGCGCGATGAAGACCGCACCGAGCAGAGAAAGCCAGTTGAAGCCGTCCTCGAAGGTCGAGGGCACCTGCATGAGGTTGCGGAATTCCTCGACCTCTTTATCCACCTTCGGTGCGGCGGCGGCGTTTTTGGATTTATCCTGGGTCATGACGCAGTCTCGGTGGCGGGTTCATCGACCCGTTGGTTGAGTTCGACCAGCGTGCGGTCGCGGTACATTTCCATGACCTCGGCGGGCAGGGAGCGCCAGATGAGGAACTGCTTGCGGAGGTCGTCGAGGAGAATCTTGTTGAGGCGCTGCCAGTCCTTGGGCTGCCCGGAAAGGCGCAGCAGGGTGATGGTGACCTCGTCGATGCCGGGAATCTCGCTGGGAGCGCTGCGCAGTTCGAATTTTTCAGTGACGCCGAGGTCGAAGGGGGCGAGGGCGAGTTCCGCGCGCAGGCCGACGGAGTCCTTCGCTCCGTGGACCAGTCGTGGGTCCTTTGCCACAAACGAACCGAGACTGGTGTCGGAGAAGTTGTCGAAATGTTCCTTGAGAAAGCTGACCACACCGGTGATGTCGTAAGCGGAGACGGTGAAGGGGAAGACGATGTGATGGCGGTCGCCGTCCGGGGAGGGGAGTTTCCAACCGCGCATGACACCGGGGTTGGCGCTGCGTGAGGCTTTGATGGCGGGGTAGATGGCCGAGATCATGACCGTGCCCATGACAATGAGGATGGTGGCGATGGCGTTGGTGGAGGAGTAGTTGATTTCGGGGACGGTGGCCAGTCCCATGCCTGCGAGGAATTTGAGGAATTCGAGAATGCCCTGTGCGGTGAGGTAGCCGCCCATGCCGCCAATGACAGAATGAACGAGGGCCTCGGCGAAGAAGAGGCTGGCCACGTGCGGCGGGGCAAGGCCGAGCGCGCTGAAAGTATAGATTTCTTTTTCGCGGTCGGCCACGGAGCCGAGCATGGTGCCGAAAACAACGAGACCGCCGAGGAGAATGGGCATGATGAGATCACGAAAACCGCTGGCGGCAAGTACGGTGCCGAAGAGATGCCAATAGACGCCATCCTCGCGGGTGGCGGCGATGGGAGTGCGCATCATGCGCGCGGTGTCATCGGCGAGTCTCGCCGATTCGGAGGCGTCCTCCGTGTAAATGGTGATGGCACGCAAGTTGGCACCCAGACCGATGGCGGTGGAGTCGGAGACGACGATGACGCTGTCCACGGGCAGGGTTTCCCATGACTGACCGCCGAGATCGGTGTCGAGGTCCTGGGCGGCGTCGGCGTCCTGCTGTCCGGACATCGCGGCCATGGCGTCGAAGTCCACAGGCAGCACGCCGCTGCCGTCCATGTCGCGCATGGAGGAAAATCGGTTGGTATCGAGCAGCGCGCCCACGGTGAGTTGTTTGCCCTTGAGCAGTACCGGGTCGCCGGGACCGACCCCGAGAGCCTCGGCGACGGCTGGAGTCAACCAGACCGTTTGGTCGAACGCAGTATCCGGATAGGGGGAGAGCAGCGCGGCGAGTTCGGGCCTCCAATGAAGTTCCGCGGGGCTGATGCCGAGAAGTCCCCGCACGTTGGCGGGACGTGTGCCGTCCATGCGGGCGAGGGAAATGGTGGAGGCGGCCTTGGGTTCGGGGCTGATCCAAAAACGTGCGGTGACGCGGTCGGTCACGCCCTCCCAGCGGCCCTTGAGAACCCCGATCAGGGAGGCATCCATGGCGGTCCAATTGATGCGGTGAATGTAAACGCCGGTGTGAGCCGGGGAGGGGGACAGGTAGCGCTGGGCCACACCGAGCGAGCTGCCGAAGGAGGCGAAGCAGAGAATGGTGAAGGTTAGGAGGATGATGGTGACGGCGGTGAGCGCGGTGCGGACCGGGCGGCGACGCATGGTGGAGATTCCCATGCTCATGGCGGCCATGATGGTGTTGAACCGGGAAACATCCGCGCTGTGCACGCTGGTGGCCATGCCTTGGAACAATTTCAGTTCAACCTCGAATTTCTGCATGATGATGAAGATGACGAGGACGGAGAGGACCAAAATGGCGAAGCCGAGGAAAATGATCATGGGGGCGTTGGAGACGCCGAAGGCGGGATGGGTGAAGAAAAGGATGAGAAATGTGATGGCGAAGAACGTGATAAAAAACGCGATCTGGCGGTAGATATTGGATGTTCCGATCAGGAGGCGTTCGAGGGCGAAAGCGAAAGGCACGGCGAGACCGAGGAGCACGAGGACGGCCTTGACCAGATCGTCGAGCATTTTGCGTGTGTTGCTGTAAACAGGAAGGCTGCTGAGGAAAGCGGCCTGGGCGAGTGCTTCGGTTTCGCCGATCCCCGCGCTGTTTTTCGAGGCGATCAACAGGTCCTCGGAGCGGGCGTTGAGTTCCTCGACGGAAAGGTTCGATACCCCGCGTGATCGGAGCAGCTCCAGCCGGTCTTCGTTAAGGAAGAGGATATCGGTGGCCGCCATGGTGGAACTGTCCGGG
>CAZTYG010000283.1:0-3402 GCA_964617445.1 uncultured Blastochloridaceae bacterium | reverse complement strand
CTCCACGCCTCCCTCAAACAATGGCGCAGCTCGGTCAACGCCCTCATCCCACCCCCCAACGTCCACTGGACCGCCCCACACAATGACTGACACACAGCCCGGCCAATCCGGTCCCACAATCCAACCCAACATCCTCTGGATCACCTCCGACCAACAACACTGGTTCACACTCGGACGCCTCAACCCGGAGGTGAAAACACCCCATCTCGACCGTCTCGCCGCCCGCGGCATGCTCTGGCACCGCGCCTACTGCCCGAACCCCACCTGCACCCCCAGCCGATCCTCCATGCTCACCGGCATGCTCCCCTCGCAACACGGGGCATGGTCGCTCGGCACCAAGCTGGCGGAATCCGCCGTGACCATCGGCGCGCTCCTGGAGTCCGCCGGCTACGACACCTCGCTGGTCGGCAAGGCCCATTTCCAGCAGCTCATTTCCACCCCGGAACACCCCTCGCTCGAATCCTATCCCCTCCTGCGCGATCTGGATTACTGGAAAAACTTCACCGGGCCCTTCTATGGATTCCGCCACGCCGAACTGGCCCGGCCCCATGCCGATGAAACCCACGTGGGCCAGCACTACGCGCTGTGGATGGAGGAAAACGGATTGCCCGAATGGCGCGACCATTTCCAAAGCCGCTGGGGTAAATTCAATTTCAGCACCGGCGACTCCCCCAACCCGCCCCAGACCCACCGCTGGACCCTGCCCGAACGCTTCCACCCCAACCGCTGGATCGAGCAACGCTCCATCGCCCGCATGGAACACGCCCGCGCACAAGGCCGGCCCTTTTTCTGTTGGGCCAGCTACTTCGACCCCCATCCACCCTACCTGGTTCCCGAACCCTGGGCCTCCATGTACGATCCCGATAAAATTACCGTGCCGGAAATCACCCCCGGCGAACACGACCACAATCCCCCCCACTTCGCCAAAACCCAGGAAAAGCAGCCGGATTTTTCAGCCTGGGCCAATGACCCCGGTGGCAATGCCTGCCACGGCTGCTCCAGCCACCTCCATTCCCGCGAGGACATGGCACGCGATATCGCCATCTACTACGGCATGATCAGCTTCATGGACGATTCCATCGGACGCCTGCTCGATTATTTCGACAATCACGGCCTGGCCGAAAACACCCTCGTGGCCTTCACCACCGACCACGGCCATTTCTTCGGCCAGCACGGACTCAATGCCAAAGGTCCGTTCCACTACGAAGATCTGATCCGGGTTCCGTTCATCGCCAGTTGGCCGGGCCACATCCCCGCCGGTTCCGAATCCTCCGCCCTGCTGTGCCTCCACGACCTTCCGGTCACCTGCCTGCGCGCCGCCGGAGTCGAACCCGGTTTCGGCATGACCGGTGCCGACCAACTGCCGGTCCTCACCGGTTCCGCCAAAGCCGTCCGCGATCACGTCATCGTCGAAAACCGCCACCAGCCCCGCACCATCCACCTCAAAACCCTGGTCACCGAAACCCACAAGCTCACCATCTACCGCGACGAACCCTTCGGCGAACTCTTCGACCTGGCCGCCGATCCCGGCGAGCTCCACAACCTCTGGAACGACCCCGCCCACGCCGACCTGAAAAACCGGCTGCACACAGAGCTGCTGCAGGCCATCATGGAAGAAGAATCCATTCCCATGCCACGGGTATCGGGAGCTTGAGTCCGGGCAAAACGAAGTCATCACTTCCTTTACACGCCAGGTGGCATCGATAGACTGACACATCCAAATTGAATCATCCCGTCTCAATGAAAAACATCCAAAAAATCCTCACGTCGAGCCTGGTTCTCGCAGCCTTAACCCTCCTATTCACCCCGAACACCCCCGCCCAAATGAAAGTCGCCTCGCAGATGAAGAACTACGATGGCGTGTTCCAGCTCGCCAAGGAGCAGCAGGCGGCGGGAATCCGCGCCATTCTGATCGAATCCAACACCCCGGGCTGCATTTTCTATCCCGGCGAATCCCCCGAATTCGTGGTGCAGATTCAGAACACCGGGGAAACCGCCGTGGCCGGCATGGCCCGTTTCGAGCTGATTCCCTACGGCACCCGCGGGATTCCCGGCAACATCTGGTTGCCGGAAGTATTTCCCAGCGGCGAACCCAGAGTGGTTCACGAAGTCCCGCTCGACCTCGCCGCCAAGGGGTGGACTGATGTTTCGCTGAACTTCGTCCTGCCCGAACCCTTCGGCGGCTACGCCCTGGTGCTGGACATCGCCGGGGCCGGACGTGTCTTCGTCGCCACCATGGTGCGCGCTGTGCGGCCCGTTGTGCCCAAGGTGCTTTATCCGCAACAGAGTCTCGACGCTCTCGATCCCGCCGTCCTCGAACGCCTGGGCGTGAGCGCGGTGCGCATGGAGATTCCTTTCGTTGCCCAGGGCCATCCGCGTTTCGACGAGCGTTGGAAACAGTGGGAGGAAACCTTCAACCGCTTCCACAAGCACGGCGTCACCATTCTCATCTTTATCGGCGCCGGGGACTACGATCAGCCGTTGGGCCGCCCGCGTCCCCACCTCAACGACAAGGACGAAATGCGCCGCGGTAAGATGGACCACGCCTGGCCACCGGATCTTGACGAGTCGTTCGGAGAATTTGTCGAAAAGATGCTTTCCCAGTTCGGCCACCCCAAGGGCCCGGTAACCGCCGTCAATTTATGGAATGAACCCTGGGAGGGTTCCTCCATTTCGGGCTGGCAGGCCGACATGCCGCGCTTTCGCGAAATCTACCGGGTCATGGCCGATGCGGTTTTTCGCGCCCGCCGCAATGCCGGGGTGGATGTGTTGGTCGGCGGCGCCGATTCCTCGTCGAACACCTGGGACAAGTTTTTCTCCGACGGCACCGATGAATTCCTGCCCATGCTGGATTTCTGTTCCATCCACTATCAGGGGATGGCATCCCCCACGTTGTCGAAAAAATGGAACGGCCGGACCCACCACAAAGGCCGGGTGTTGATCTGGGACACGGAAAGCTGGGTGGCCAACATGGAGGACCGGTTCGCCGGTGTGGTGGCCACCAATCGTGCGGCAGGCTACGACCGCGCGATGGGGATTTACGGTATGAATGTGACCAACTGGAGGCATCACGGCGGCCAGCCGCGCGCGCGTGTTTTCCAGGAGGATGGAAGCAACCCCAACCGCGACGTGGCGGTGCAAACATGGGCGCCCGCCGCGGGGATCGCAGCGACCCAGCACATGCTGGGCGAACGGTCTTTCCGAGAAATCCTCTTTCGCAACGGTCTTCCATGGATCTACCTCTTCGACGGCCACGACAACGACCCGCAGGACGTCACTGCGGTGGTCGTGGGCGACATCGGTTCGTTGTTCGGCCACACCGGCACCATGTTCCACCAAGTGCGTGGATTGCCAGAAGCGCGCCGGCGGGCGGAAGCCGTCCGTCAGTTGCGCGCCGGGGAG
>CAZTYG010000282.1:0-3409 GCA_964617445.1 uncultured Blastochloridaceae bacterium | reverse complement strand
TGCCGGGGCGGTATTTGGTGCCGCGCTGGCGCATGATAATGTTGCCGGCCACGACGGCTTCGCCGCCGAATTTTTTCACGCCGAGGCGTTTGCTGACGCTGTCGCGTCCGTTCTGGGAACTTCCTTGTCCTTTTTTATGGGCCATATGCGGGATCTCCTGATGTGGGGCGGGTTCAGGCGGAAATTTTTCCGACTTTGATGCGGAGCCGACGCTGACGGTGACCCACGGTGCGGTGGTAGCCTTGGCGGCGGCGGTATTTGAATGCGATGACTTTCTTGCCTTTGACCTCGCCGATCACCTCGCCGGTGACTTTGGCTGTGGCCAAGGTGGGGGTGCCGACGCTGACGTTGTCGCCGTCGCCCACCAATAAAACTTCTTCGAATACGGCTTCTTTGCCTTCTTCGACGGGCAACAATTCGACATCGATCAAGTCGCCTTCCTTGACCTTGTACTGTTTTCCGCCGGTTCTGATTACTGCAAACATATATGTCCTTTCCTAAAAGAGAGCCCACCAAAATGGAGAAAACTTCCGCAGACACAAGGAAAAAACTCGTCTATTTTCACGATTCCGTTTGTCCAGGCCGCCGGATTGGGATAAGATGTCTCCTTGTCATCATACCCTGGGGGCGATCTGGCTTCGACTCTTTCGGTTGTTGGCATGTGGCAAGTCGAGGATCGGCCCGGTTGGCCTCGTTAATCACCCGGTCCAAACAAAATAAACGCCAACGAAGAACTGGCTCTCGCGGCCTAAACAGCCGTGACGCCGCGCCTCCGACTCCGACTGGGGGGATGCGGCGACATTAGTCGGGCGAACGTGCAAGGTGGGACACCGACCTTGTGCGGGGATCTTCAGACAATGTGGTGACTACGGTCTCAGGGCCCGCCGCGGGGCAACCTGAGACCCGACAATCAATCCGCGGCTAAACTTGTAGAAGCGTGTCGGCTTCCGCTTGAGGACGCGGGTTCGATCCCCGCCGCCTCCACCCACCCCTCACCCCAAGCCGGGGTGCGCGCGCACGGCGGGGTCCACCTCGAAGTAATCCAACGGCCCGAAGGCGAAGACTGTGGCGATGATGTTGGTGGGAAAGGCTTCCCGCTTGGTGCGGTATTCTCGAATGTTACCGTTATAGAATCGCCGCGCGGCCTGGATGCGGTCTTCGGTATTGACCAGCTCCTTCTGCAAATCCAAGAAATGCCGGTCGGCCTTCAGGTCGGGGTAATTCTCCACCACGGCCAGCAGGTGCCGCAACTCACCCACAAGCTGTTGTTCGTCCGAGGACTGCGAGGCGACCGCCCCGTGGTTGGCGGCGGCACGGTTGCGCAGTTCGATCACCCGCTCCAATACCGCACGCTCGTGCTCCGCGTAACCCTTCACCACGGCGACAAGATTCGGCACCAGATCGTAGCGGCGTTTGAGTTCGGTTTCGATGTTGCTCCAGGATTCACGGATGTGGTGCCGAAGCCCCACAAACGCGTTGTATTGCAACACCACATACACTCCGGGGACAACGCTCACAACAAGCAGAAATAGAAGCAGTTCGATCATGTTCGTGCGGGGATGTCCAAAAGGTAGGACGGGATCAGATTCTTGATTTCCGCCAACAGGTCAAGCCGGGACACCAGCCCGTCGAATTCGATTTTCCCGTCCTCAATCAGGCAAAGCAGGTCGCCCTCCAATTCCAGATTGGTCCGGGGGCGCAGCAGCAGGAATTCCATCATGCGCGGATGGCAGAAATCGTAGGCGAACTTTTTATCCCCGCCGGTGACCCGAAAGGTGCGGGAAAATTCGGCCGACTCGAACTCGATGTCGCCGAAGCCGATGGCCGCCGCCAAGCGGGTCAGGATGTTTTCCGGTGCGATCTTCAGCCCGGGGAAACGCAGCGGCAAGAGAATCGAATAGACCGCATGATGATAATGAGTTGTGCTGCTCGATTTTCCGCTTTTTCTGGTGACTTGATAGTGGTAGTCGAAACAGAGGACGGTCTCCCCCTTATAAGTCCCCTGGAAAATGTTCTGGGCATAGCGGTTGGAGCCGCGGCCCATGATGGACAGGAAGTGGAAGCGCTGCGGCAGTTCCCGGTCGCGCTCCCCAACGAACGAAAGGCCGAGGTAGGCGGCCTTGGCCGCGAGCAACTCGCGCCGTTCACGCTCCTTGACGTGTCCGTAGATCAACAGGCCGATGACCACGAACATGCCCATTACCACAAAAAGGATGAAAAATACTTCGGACATCGGGAGGCCTGCGGATTTATCGATGGGGTTACGGTTCGTTTTTACCGAACCATCCGGGAAATTTAGCCCCGCACCCTTCCGGCGGGCAATCGAAGAAATTCATGCCATCCTTCACCGCTTGTCATCCCGCCCCTCTTCCCCTTCAATGTCGTGTGCGTTTTTCTGTCTCGAAAAAGCCGGCCCTTGTCTTTTCTGCGGCATGGCTCCTGGTATGGACCGGCTGCTCCGGCCCGGAAGAAGTGATCCGGGAACAGCACGAACTGCCGGAAGACGCCGACATTTCCACCTCGGAACCCGGACAATACGGCGGCATCTTCATCCTCGCCGCCGCGCAGGAGCCCAAGACATTCAATTTCCTGGTGCCTTCCGACGCCTACACCAATGACATTCAAGGGCGACTCTTCAGCGGGCTGGTGACCTACGACCCGATCCGCGAGCAGCACGCCCCCGCACTGGCTAAATCTTGGGAAATCGGCCACGACCAAAAAACCTACACATTCCACCTCCGCCGCGGTGTCGCCTGGAGCGACGGCCATCCGTTCACCGCCGACGACGTGGTCTTCACCTTCGACGCCATCTTTGCTATGGTGACCGACCCGGAAACCGGCGAATCACGCCCCCGCTACCCCAGTCGCTATTTCAGCCAATACACCATCGCCGGAAAACCCGTCGGCTACCGCAAGATCGACGACCACACCGTCGAATTCACCACCGCCGACATTTACGCGCCGTTCATCAACGACATTGGCTTCGTCGGCATGATTCCCAAACACATTCTCCACGAGGCCTACCTCAATGGCACCCTGCAACAACAATGGAGCACCCAGACCGCCATCGAGCGCCCGGAACAAATCGTCGCCACCGGCCCCTTCCGCATCCGCTCCTACCGCCCTGCCGAGCGCATCGTGCTGGAACCCAATCCCCATTACTGGCGTGTGGATCGCGAGGGCCAACGCCTGCCATATGTCGATTTCCTCATCTACAAGTTTGTCTCCGACACCAACACCCAGACCGTCCTTTTCGCCACCGGCCAGGCGGACGCCTCCGCCATTTCCGCCACCGATTACGCCTGGATTTCCAAAATGCAGGAGACCTACGACTTCACTCTTCACGACCGCGGTCCCGACTCCGGCATCTCCTTCATCTGGTTCAACCAACACCCCGGCAAAAACGAAA
>CAZTYG010000281.1:0-3425 GCA_964617445.1 uncultured Blastochloridaceae bacterium | reverse complement strand
TGGGTTGTTGGGCGGGAGAACGGAAGAGAGCAGACGGCGTGGTGATCGATGGTGAATGTTGCTGATCTTCACGGGTTCATACCGAATGTTAGGATGTCATGGATAAGCAGGTTTGGTTTATCTATCTAGCCGCTGAGCAGAGTGAGATCAGGCCAGATGGCACGACGGCACCCAAAAAAATTGATTGTGTCCCGGACCTGAACCGGCTTGAGTATTACCACCCAAGCCAGGGCCCGTATGGAACCCACCGACATCTCCCCTCCCCCACCCGCTGAAACCCGCCATTCCTATCTCGGCATCGCAAGTTTCGTGCTTTCGATCCTCACCGGCCTCGCAATCATCGGGCTCATCGGGGTCGCCGGTTACATGGAACAGACCACGGAGGGCGGACTCCATGAGGAATCACCGCAGGCTGTGATCATCGGTCTGGCATTGATTGCCCTGGTTTTCATCTGCCTGCTAAGCCTCGGTCTAGGGGTCGGTTCGTTTTTCGAGAAGGGCCGCAAAAAGGTTTTTGGTGTCATCGGCGTGGTGATCGCTGCCCTTACGGTTGTCTTTTCCATCCTGTTGGTCGCCGTCGGGATCATGATGGGGTGACCGGCCGGGTTTTTCCCGGTTGCAGGAAATGCCGCTTCCTCCCAGTTTGGGAGTTCCTGTGAACGCGGAATTCTCCATCATTCAGGACCTTGCCGTGATGCTGCTGACCGCAGCGGCGGCGGGCTGGCTATGCCGAAAGATCGGCATGTCGGCGGTCGTGGGTTATCTGTTGGCCGGGGTGCTGCTGGCACCCGCCAATTTTCCTCTGCCCCTGATCGACAACGAGGAGCGCGTCTCTTCGCTCGCCGCCATCGCCCTCATTTTCGTGGTCTTTCGCATCGGCCTCAATTTCAGCATTCAACGCCTCAAACGCCAGGGCCTCATGCTGGTGGTGGCCCTCATCATCGCCGCGCTCTTCACCTTCAACAGCTTTCGCCTGTTCGCATGGATCACAGGTTGGGAGGCCGTCGCCGCCGCATTTGTCGCCGCCATGGTCATGGTCTCCAGTTCAGCAATCATCACCAAGGTTCTGGAGGAAACCGGCCTGCGCCACGAAAAAACCGCCCAACGCGCCACCGGCCTCACCATCCTCGAAGACGCCCTGGTCGTGGTCATGCTCACGGTGCTGGCATCCATTGGTTATGGCAGCGCATCCGCCGACGGCAGCGTCGGCTGGACGGTCTTTATCCTCAGCGCTTTTATCATCACTCTGCTGGTGCTCGGCATCGTATTCATCCCTCGCGTGCTCGACTGGCTGCGCCGCAACACCGATGCCGAAATCATGACCGGCGTGATCTGCGCCCTGTTGCTGGCTTTCTCGCTGATCTCGCTGGTCGCCGGATATACCCCCGCACTCGGCGCCTTCTTGCTCGGTGCCATCGCTTCCGACACCCCCGCGCGCGGCCAGATCGAACGACTGCTGGGCGGCGCCATCAACGTCCTCACAATGCTCTTTTTCACTGCTATGGGTATGATGGTGGTGCTCAGCAGTTTGCCTGGCATCTGGCACTGGATTTTACTGTTCACCGCCGCCGCCCTCGTTCTTCGCATCGCCTCCTACACCTTCGCCCTCACGCTCACCGGCCAGTCTCTCTCCTCCTCCATCCAGTCCGGACTCATGCTCGTGCCGCTCGGCGAATTCTCCTTCGTCGTCGCCGCCCTTGGCGTTCAGATGGGTGCGCTCGACGAACGATTTTTCCCCATGGCGGTGGGCGCGTCTCTGATCACTTCCCTGCTTGCCCCGGTCCTCACCCGGCATTCCGCCTCATTGTCCCGCACCGCCGCCCGCCTCCAACCGCGCTTCCTCGCCGACGGCCTCCGAATTTACCGTGCCTGGCTCGACCAACTCCAAAACATCCAGTCGCGCAACCTCCTCTGGCAGATTTCCCGCAAACGCCTTTGGCAGATCGCGCGCGAGATGCTCCTGGTCACGGGTGTCATCGTCTTTGCCTCCCCGGTCTACGACTGGTTGGCGTTGCGGACCGGACCCGACCTCTTTTTCCCCCGCGGGACCGCCTCCCTCTATATTCTCGCCGTCCTTCTCCTCACCCTGCCTCCGCTGGTCGCCCTCTGGCGCAATGCCTCCGCAATGCTCATGATCTACGCGGAAGCCGCCACCGCCAAAATGGGAGCCGGCAAAGCCCATGCCAACGCCGCCCTCCTCACCCTCCTGCGCACCACCACCGCCCTGGTCCTGCTACTTTGGCTCATCGCCATCCTCCCACTGGCCAAAATCACCCTCTGGTCCATCGCCCTCGTCGTGTGCATCTGCATCGCCACTGCCCTCCTCTTCCGCCGCAAACTCGTCTTCCTGCACAGCCAGATCGAAATCAGCCTTCACGAATCTTTCTCCGCCGAGCGCATCAAAGGCGAGCATCAACTCCCCCATCTTCTCGAAAGCCACGGCGCATGGCGGCTGGAGTTGATTGACTGCCAGCTCCCCGAACCCACCCCCTTCGCCGGCAAAACTCTTCAGGAACTCGACGTCCGCGGTACCCTCGGCGTCACCGTCGCCGGAATCGAACGCCAGGGCCACATGATTGCCACCCCCGGCGCGCGCGAGGCGGTTTATTCCAACGACCGCCTCCTCCTCCTGGGTGAAAAAGACCGCGTACAACATGCCCGCGACTTTCTCACCCAGGCTGCCATGCAGGGGTCCGAGGGCGGGCTGGAGGAATTCGCCCTCGATCCCGTCCGAATCGAACGCGACCCGCCCGAACCCGGTGCCACCCTCGCCGACCTCCGACTCAACAAACGCTTCGGCATTCAAATCGTAGGCATCGAACGCGACGGCCACCCGCTCCCCGAAATCAAAGGCGGCGAAATCCTCCGCGCCGACGATACCTTGCTTGTCATGGGCCGCCCCGACCGCATCGCCGATTTCCGCCGCTACCTCGCCGAAGTCGCCCCCCCACCCACCTGACCTTAAAAGATCGCTATCGCGATCAGGGCTTTGTGTACCGATCTTCCTCCGTCCTTGGCTGTATCTTTTGCCTCTTTGCGCCTTGGCGTTAAGTTTTTCCTTTCCCTACGCGTTGACACAGCAAAACCTTTCGCCAGCATTTGCACCATGAGCACGACAGGCATTCCCCAGGGTTATTCCACCCTGACCCCATCCCTGAACCTCAACGGCGCGGCGCGGGCGCTTGAGTTTTACAAAGCCGCTTTCAACGCCGTCGAACGTTTCCACATGCCGGGCGAAAACGGTACGATCATGCATGGCGAATTCCAGATCGGGGATTCAATTGTGTTCTTCTCCGACGAGAGCCCGGATTGGGGTGCGCTCAGCCCGCAGACCGTCGGCGGTTGTCCGTTGAGCCTGAATCTCTACGTGGCCGATTGCGACGCACAGACCGAACAGGCCGTGAAAGCCGGAGCCGAAGTCCTGC
>CAZTYG010000280.1:0-3433 GCA_964617445.1 uncultured Blastochloridaceae bacterium | reverse complement strand
CGCATGAGGCGGCTGGCCATCCAGCTCACCGAGGAACTCGGACGCGAACCCTCCGATGCCGAACTGGCCGAGGAACTAAAATTGCCGTTGAAAAAAGTCCGCATGATGCAGCGCGTTTCCATGCGCCCTGCCTCGCTCAACATGCTCATCGGCGAGGACGAAGGCGGTACCGAACTGGGCGATTTGGTGGCCGATGAAAAAACCGTCCATCCCCTCGACGCCCTGGCCGACGAGAGCCTCCGCGGCTCGCTCTCCAAGGTGCTCCACGTCCTCGACGAGCGCGAGCGCGCAATCCTCTCGTTGCGGTTTCCGATGGACGACCGTCCCGAACTCACCCTGGAGGAGGTGGGTAAAAAACTCAAAGTCACCCGCGAGCGCATCCGCCAGATTCAAAACCAGGCGCTGCGCAAACTGCGCGAGGAAATCGACCGCCAGGAAACCCCCACCACGGCGAAAACCAAAGCCAAACGATGAATCCAATGCACCTGAAAACGGGCGCCGCCATCGAGCGCCTCCGTCACGCCGTTCGCGACGTCCCCGATTTTCCCAAGCCCGGCGTGGTTTTCAAGGATATCACCCCCATTCTCCAAGACGCACAGTTGTTCCGTCTCACCATCACCATCTTCGCCGAACACTACAAACGCAAGCAGGTGGACCAATTGGTGGCCATCGACGCCCGCGGCTTCCTGCTGGCCAGCGCCTTGGCATACGTGCTCGGCACCGGTGTCGTCATCGTCCGCAAAAAAGGCAAACTTCCCTGGAAAACCATCGCCGCCTCCTACGACCTGGAATACGGCTCCAATACCATCGAAATGCACACCGACGCCATCCTGCCCGGCCAGAAAGTGGTGGTGATCGACGATGTCCTGGCAACCGGCGGCACCATGGCCGCCACCCTCGACCTCATCCGCCAGCTCGGCGGCGAGGTTGTCGAAGCGGGTTTTCTGATCGAACTCGGTTTTCTCAACGGTCGCGCCAAACTTGGCAATACACCCGTCCACTCGTTGATGACGTTTGATTGACCTCTCAAAAACGCGCCCGCACGCGCCGCTGCAGCTTTTCGACCGTCTTGTTCCATGACTCCAGTTGCTTTTTGAAGTCGTTGTCCTTTTCGACATCGGCCAGCAGCGCCAGCAGAGCCGAGGTGTAGTCGAGTGCGCTGGTTTGGGTCAGCATCAGTTCGGTTTCAAATTCCTCCCCCGACCGGTCCATGAGCCGTTTGGTGACCACCGACTGGATAAAACCGCGCGACTGGGTTTCCGCCGTCGGCAGGCCGTCGCCCCACTTCTTCACGCCCGTGTCGCCGGGAAAACGTTTTTCAAGCGCTTTGTGGATTTCCGCGTTCAGCTCGCTGATGTCATGACCGATTTGTTTGACCTCATCCCCGGCGTGTTTGATGACAAAGATATCACGCAGCTCGCTCTGTTGGCCCGCCAGATTGTACAAAAGCGCGAACCCTTGGCGACTTTCCGCCTCCGACCATTCCGTCGGCTGCGGACGTGGTGCCATCGCCGACACCACATGAACGATTGCTACAAGCAGAGTGAAACACAGAAAGACGGCGCGGTTGGGTCTCATCCATTCATTGAACCCCATTTCGTCGCCGATTTCCAGCCTTGCCTCCTTTTTGGAGTGCGGTGCTCCGCACCGCTTTGGTTCACCGCTGCCCTTGGATACCCACACCCAATCCGAAACCCGATACTCACTCCCCCCACAACCCGCGCATCCGGTCCAGCAGAAATCGCCGGGCAGGGTAGGCGGTTTTTTCATCGGCGTCGTTCAGGGTCCAGTCGAAGGACATGTAAGAGAACCGCACACTGGGCTCGGAGAGCCACGCGTTATTTTCTCCCGGTGCGTGCGGCGCGATCAAGGGGCCGAGTCCGCCAGCGTTGTCCACGCTTTTGATTTCCCAGAGGAACATGGTGGGCACGCGCGCACTCCGCTGTTCCGGCTCGAAGCGGAAGTGCCGGGGATGAGCGGCCCAGGCGCGAAAGGCGGCGTCCAATTGGGCGTTGAGTTCATGGGGTCGCAGCGCCCGCTGGGGCAGGGGCGGGCAACCGCGCGCGGCGAAGTTGAGCACGGCCAGGACCCGCGGGCCCGCACGCGGCAGCAGAAATTCGTCTTTCAAACGTTCGAGGGTCAGGCGGGCGGACGGATCGGTGGCGGGCAGGGTTTTTTGAAACGCGCGTGAAATGCTTTGAATGCTCGGTACCGGATCATGCTCCAGTACCACGGCGATGGCGCCGGCGTTGTGGAGATTCACGGCCGCGGCGATTCTCGCCCGGCCCTCCGCTCCGCTGGTCAACATGCCGGCCAACTCTCCCACCACCTCGTGAAGCAGCGCGGTGTCCTCCGCACTCGCCCGCCAGCTCGCATATCGGACCATTCCAAGTTCGTCCATGTGGCGCTCCAGCAATCCATCCAGCCTGTCCATGGGGTCGGAATGTTCGGCATCGGAGCCCGCAACGGGGGCGACGGCGATGGCGGCGGCCAGGGCGAAGAGGGCGGCATTCATGGAGGGGCCAGACTAACGGGCGGCGTGGAGGGCACAAAATAGTTTTTGCTCTGACGGCTGGGGCGTCTAATTTCACGCCATGAGCCAGAACACCAAGGGACCCGTCAGCCAGTTCATTCTCCACCATTACCGCCACTTCAACGCCGCCGCGCTGGTGGACGCCGCCAAGGGCTACGAAAAGCATCTCGACGAGGGCGGCAAGATGCTGATCTCGCTGGCCGGCGCCATGAGCACCGGCGAGTTGGGCGTCTCCCTTGCGGAGATGATCCGTCAGGACAAAGTGGCCATCATTTCCTGCACCGGTGCCAACCTCGAAGAGGACCTCATGAACTTGGTCGCCCACAGCCACTACAAACGCATTCCCGCCTACCGCGATCTCACCCCCAAGGATGAGTGGGAGCTGTTGGAGGGCGGGCTCAACCGCGTCACCGATACCTGCATTCCCGAAGAAGAGGCCTTTCGCCGCCTCCAACAACATATTCACAAACTCTGGAAAGACGCCGACACCCAGGGCGAGCGCTTTTTCCCCCACGAATACATGTATCAAATGCTCCGCAGCGGTGTGTTGGAACAATACTATGAGATCGACCCCAAAGACTCCTGGATGGTCGCCGCCGCCGAAAAAAACCTCCCCATCATCGTACCTGGCTGGGAGGACTCCACCATGGGCAATATTTTCGCCTCCTACGTCATCAAAAACGACGTTCAGGCATCGACCATGAAAAGCGGCATCGAATACATGGTTTGGCTCTCCGATTGGTACCGCAAAAACTCCGGTGGCAAAGGCGTGGGTTTCTTCCAGATCGGCGGCGGCATCGCCGGGGACTTTCCAATCTGCGTGGTGCCGATGATGTATCAGGACTTGGAGTGGAAAGACGTGCCGTTCTGGAGCTACTTCTGCCAGATCAGCGACAGCAC
>CAZTYG010000279.1:0-3441 GCA_964617445.1 uncultured Blastochloridaceae bacterium | reverse complement strand
CCCAGATCATCGCTCTGGTTGAGCAGGAAGGTGCAAGTGTTGTGGGTCCGGGTGGATCCTTCCAGTTCGTGGATCAGATTGCGGTAACAACTGTGGCCGGGGTCCACCAGCAGGCGCTCGCGGTTGTGCACGAGAATGAAGCTGTTGAGGTCGCCATGCAGGTGGCCCGGACCATGCAGAGGGTCGCCGCCGCCATGGATCGCCAAAATGGTGCGTCCGTCCCAGGCGTCGCGCACCAGCACATCGCCGCAACTGAACGTTTCCAACGGGCTCAGGCCGGCTTCGGCCGGTGAGAGCCCGGCAACGGCGGACGGCAACAGGGGCGCGGCCAGGAATCCCCAGTTGTTGATCAAACCGAAAGTGGCACCGTCGTGCGGCCCCTGAGTCAGATCGCCGGCATAGAGAGTGTCAAAAAGCCAGCGTGCCAGCGCGGCCTCTTTCGGACGGGTTTCCGCCTCACGCGCTGCGAGATGCAGCAGCAAATCGCCGGAGGGACGGAAGATCGCGGAGCTGTCGTTGAAATTCGCGCAACGAGCGCGCGGGGCGGCACCCCACTTGGTCAACGGCTTGTGATAAAACAGGCTGGCCGCCTGCCAGCGCGGCAACTGATTCCACGGCCCGGCACCGACCTCCGGTGCCAGCGTCGGATTGTAACGCAGGAACGCCTCACGCGAGAGCATGAGACTGAAGGCGGCGTAGTTGGAGTATTGCAGCGATTCGCCATAACTGCCGTCCGGCTGGAAGATGTTCAGGCTCATCCGGTAGTCGGCCAGGCAATGCTGGATTTCCTCCTCATCGCCAAGCACGGCGGCGGCCACCGTCATGCCCGCCGACAGCACACAACGCCAGTTGGCCAGGTGGGTGTTGATCTCCATCCATCGCCGGCACATGGGAATGCCGCGCTCCCTGAGCAGCTGTTTGATTTCGTCGGTTTCTTCCGGCGTAAATATGTCGGGGGCCAGGTCGAGGACCACCGCAACACCCCAGGTGAGGTGACCGGTTTCCAGGTGCCCCAAAGGTTCGGGCCGACCGTGATCCCGGAACCACGGCCCGACCCAGTCGGCGGCGGAGCGACGGATCAACGTCAGCGTTTCACTGCGCAGCCAGATTTTGACCGGCTCGCTGGGCCGCAGGGCATGGGCCATGGCGGCGTCGCTGAGATATTCGGCGGCGGAAAACCACCATTCAGTTTCGAATGCGGGACCGTGGTGTCCGGGGGCCGCGGCCCTGGCCTCCACGCGGTTGAGCAGGGCCCAGTATAGATCCTGACCGACCGGATTGGATTTCCGGTAGGCGTGGAACGCGGTGCGTTCGGTGTCGGTTAAGAATAGGCTCATAAGTTGCATTCCGATAAGAAGGCAGAATCATTTTTGGGCAGAATCATTTTTTCGGATACGGATTGGCAGAGTTTCGGGCAGCGAGTAACGAGTTTTCGGAACCGGACAAGGACCCACACCCAGTCCTCAGCATCCGCAACTCCTGAACCTAGAATGTTCGATGTTGAATGTTGAATGTTGCATCCAACCTCCGAAAAAAAATGATTCTGTCCCAAAAATGATTCTGCCTGAATCCGATTGAATGCATTGTGTAATCATATAGTGAACAGGGGGATAGAGGGTTCTTGATTCGCGCTCATTCGCGTCATTCGTAGTTTTAAATCCGGAATAGTTTCAGCAACGGCAGTCGATCAGGGTTTTCATTCCTTCGCCTTCGCGGTCGATCGCAGCAAAGGCTTCCGGCAGTCGGTCCAGGGGTTCGATTTTGGTGATCATTTTTTCCAGCGGCAGTTTTCCGGAGGCCATCAGGGCGAGAGCCTGTTCGTAGTCCTCCGGTTCATAGACCCGCGCGCCGTGAAGGGTCAGTTCCTTCCAGAAAAAATGGAAGAGATTGAGTTCCACCGGCTGGGGATATATGGCGACCACCACGATGCGTCCGCGAATGGCAAGCAATTCGGTCATGCCGAGCGCGGCCGCTTTGGCCCCGGAGACCTCGAAGACAAGATCGGCCCCACTACCGCCGCTGCGTTCTTTGCAGAGCGCGGCCAGGTCGGTCTGCATCGGATTCACCGCCTCGAAGCCCAGCTCACGGGCAAAGGCCAGTCGCGTCTCATTCACCTCGGAGAGAATCACCCGCGCTCCGGCCTCACGGGCCACCAGGGCGACGAGCATGCCAATGGGACCGCCGCCGATCACCACCGCCAGTTCGCCCGGCTTGACCGCGCCGATCCGCACATCGTGGCAGGCGACGGCCAGAGGTTCGGCCAGCGCCGCCACTTTGAGGTCCAGATTTGCCGGTGCCTTGTGCAGTGTGAAAGCAGGCACCGTCCATGATTGCTGGAAGGCGCCGGGGGAATCGATGCCGATAAATTTCAATCCCGCGCAAATGTGGCTGTGGCCGCGGTCGGCGGGCGTCTCGGCACGGTTGTCGAGCGGACGAACCACCACCTTGTCCCCCACCGCAAAGCCGGTCACCCCGGCACCCAGTTCCGCGACCGTGCCCGAAGCTTCGTGGCCGATCACCTGGGGCATGGCCACCCGTTTGTCCATGGCTCCATGATAGATATGGATGTCCGTGCCGCAGATGCCGCAATAAGCAACGTCCAGCCGGACTTCGCCGGGCCCCGGAGCGACCGGGTCGGCATCATCCAACGTGAAGGTTTTGTTGCCGCGATAATGGGTGGTCTTCATGGATCAGCGTTGGGCCGAGAGATCGACATCCTTGATCAACACGCCGTCGGGCTGGGATGCCACGAACAGCACCACGTTGGCCACTTCTTCGGCCTTGAGAAATTTGGAGCGGTCCACGTCGCGTCCGTCCCAATAGGAGGTATCGGCCGCGGCGGGAGAAACCATCGAGACGCGGATGCCGTCCTTGGCCACCTGCTGTTGCAGGCCGGAGTGATAGCCATTGAGCGCGTGCTTGCTGGCGCAGTAAAGCGGGGCGTTGGGATTGGCCACTTTGCCCACAATCGACGAGATGTTGATGATGTGACCCGCCTTGCGTTCCTTCATGCCCGGCAGAACCGCACGAGTGGCGAGAAACACCCCGGTGACATTGGTTTCGAAGATTTTACGAAAATCAGCCAGCGAACAGGTGGCCAGATCGGTGGCAAAGCCCGTGCCGGCATTGTTCACCAGAATATCGACCCGTCCGAATTTCTTCATGATCGCGTCGAACGCCGCGGCGATGGAGGCCTCGTCGCTCACATCCGTGGCCACGGAAATGACTTCGGTTCCGGCTGCAGCGGCGGCTACAGCCGCTTCGGCCTGTTTCAGGCGGTCGGCCGTGCGAGCGAGCAGGGCGAGTTTGCAGCCGCGCGCGGCGAAGAGTTTGGCGGATTCGAGGCCGATGCCGCTGGAGGCACCGGTGATGACGACGACGAGGTCTTTGAGGTTTTTCATAAGGGGGTCTTTCGCAATGTTCGGGTGTTGGGTTGATGGG
>CAZTYG010000278.1:1975-3443 GCA_964617445.1 uncultured Blastochloridaceae bacterium | reverse complement strand
CTGCGGCGTGGGCTTGGCGGGCGAGGCCAAGGTAGGCCTGGCCGATCTCGGGGGCGTCGGGGAATTTTTCGATGGCGCGGTTGAGCATGGAATAGACGCACTGGTGGATGATGAGCGGGGTGCCGAGCCTGCGCATGATTTTGGAGGCTTTTTTAACGGCGTGGGCGGGGTAGTTGCTGATGCCGGCGTAGAGGGCCTTGCCGGAGACCACGGCGGTGTGGAGGGCGCCCATGGTTTCCTCCAGCGGAGTTTTATCGTCGTAACGGTGGGAGTAGAAGATGTCCACGTATTCGAGTTGGAGGCGGCGCAGCGATTGGTTGAGGCTGGCGATGAGGTGCTTGCGGGAGCCGAACTCGCCATAGGGCCCGCTCCACATGTGGTAACCGGCCTTGGTGGAGACGACCAACTCGTCGCGGTGGCCGGCCAGGTCGCCGCGCATGAGGTGACCGAAGTGGGTTTCGGCGACGCCGGGGGGCGGGCCGTAGTTATTGGCGAGGTCGATGTGGGTGACGCCGAGGTCAAAGGCGCGCAAGCAGAGGGAGCGGGTTTGCTCGTGGGTGGTAAAGTTGTGCCAGCCGCCGAGGCTGAGGCGGGGAAGTTGGAGGCCGCTTTCTCCGCATGGGGTGTAGGTCATGGACTCGTATCGGTTCATAGTCCGGGAATCCTAGCGGTTCCGGGCCGGGAAACCAGCGTATTCAATGGCATTCCGGGCAGCGCCCGTAGAGAATCATCTCTTGTTTTTCCACACGGAAGCCGCGCGGCGCCAACTTGGCGGCGGGGGCCGCAGGAGGGGGGTCGATGTCAAAGACGCTGTCGCAGTCGCGGCAGATGAAATGGTGGTGGCAGTCCTTGCCGGCCAACTCGTAGCGGGGAGGCTGGGAGGGGAGTGCGACGGCGACAATTTCCTTTTCCTCCAACATGTCATGGAGATTGCGGTAAACGGTGGCGAGACTGAGGGAAGGGTGGTGGTGTTTCCCGTGTTGGAGAATTTCGGAGGGGGAAAGCGGGCGGGCGAGGGAGTCGAAGACCATGTGGATGGCTTTCCGCTGCCGGGTCATTCGTTTCATGAGGTCAATATAGAAGGCTGGCTCGAAGAGGCAAACAACATCCAAATGCAGGGAACATCGAAAGGAGAAAAAGAAGAACCTCCAGAAAACAAGCCTGGGAGTTAGCCGTTTTGGGCGCGGTGGCGGAGGAGGTGATCGACCAGGACGAGCCAGGTCATGGCTTCGATCATGGGGACGGCGCGGGGCAGGACGCAGGGGTCGTGGCGACCGCGGGCTTTGAGGGTGGCGGCTTTGCCGGAGGTGGAAACGGTTTGCTGGGGGCGGGAGAGGGTGGCAACCGGTTTGAATGCGGTGCGAAAGACGATGTGCTCGCCGTTGCTGATGCCGCCCTGCACACCGCCGGAGCGGTTGGTGAGGGTGCGGACTTTGCCGCCGCGCATGGCGAAAGCATCGTTGTGTTC
>CAZTYG010000278.1:371-1965 GCA_964617445.1 uncultured Blastochloridaceae bacterium | reverse complement strand
TGTGTTCGGAGCCTTTCATGGCGGCACCGGCAAAGCCGGAGCCGATCTCAAAACCCTTGGAGGCGGGCAGGCTGAGGGCGGCCTTGGCGAGGTCGGCCTCGAGACGGTCGAAGACGGGTTCGCCGAGGCCGGGGGGGCAGCCGCGGACGACGCACTCGATGACGCCGCCGAGGGAGTCGCCATTTTTACGGGCGCGCTCGATGGCGCGAATGACGCGCGGGGCGTCGGCGGGGTCGGGCCAACGAACGATGTTGGACTCGATGTCGCGCAAGCGGACGCGGCCGGGATCGGCATCGGCAATGATGTTGTGGACTTGCTTGACGTAGGCGATGACGTCGAGCTCGGAGGCGAGATTTTTAAGGACCTGGCGGGCGACGGCGGCGGCGGCGACGCGACCGATGGTTTCACGGGCGGAGGAGCGACCGCCGCCGTGCCAGTCACGAATGCCGAATTTGGCCTGGTAGGTGTAGTCGGCGTGGGAGGGGCGGTAGAGGGTTTCCATCTCGGAGTAGGCTTCGGGGCGGTGGTCCTCATTGCGGACCATGATGGCGATAGGGGTTCCGGTGGTGAGGCCTTGAAAGACGCCGGAGAGATTTTGCTTTGGCCGGGGCGGCGGCGATCAAGGTAGGCCTGGATGTGGGAGGGATCAAGTGCGATGCGCGGCGGGCAGCCGTCGATGACGACGCCGACACCGGCACCGTGCGATTCCCCCCAGGTGCTGATGGCGAATAAAGAACCGAAGCGATTTCCCACAAGGATTTCATGCCACAGGGAGGGGATGGAGGCGAATGAAATTTCCGAGTTTCGATTTTGCGGCGGGAGCGGAGCATGGCTAGAGGTTGTGGATGAACGAAAATCATTCCTGCCGTGGGCGGCACATTGTGCTGACCGGGATGCCCGGTAGTGGCAAGAGCAGTGTGGGACGCGAGCTGGCACTTCTGCTCGATAGGCCGTTTGTCGATATCGACGCGCTGATCGAGGCGCACTGCCGGAAGCGGATTTCGAGGATATTCGCGACGATGGGGGAGGATCGGTTCCGGGAGATCGAGCACGAGATGATTTCCAAGGCGCTGGCGGAGCCGTGTCCGGCGGTGATTTCGACCGGTGGCGGGGCGGTGCTGCGGGCGGCCAACCGGGAGCTGATGAAGCAGGACGGCTGGGTGGTTTACATGCGGGTGCCGGCCGGGGTGCTGTTGGAACGGACACGCAGGGAGAAGCACCGGCCGTTGTTGCGGAAGAATCCGGAGGAGGTGTTGACCGGGATGCTGGCGGCACGCGGGCCGTTGTATGAGATGGCGGATTTCACGGTGGAAGCGCACGGGGCAAAGATCGGGGAGGTCGCGGGGCGCATCCGCGAGGCGTATGGGAACCGCTGAGCCATCAACATCGAAGAGCGCAGCCGGTTATTCACCGGAAGCCGTTTTCAACCACGAATGTTCTTCGTGTCCATTCATGTTCATTCGTGGTTGAATCCGTCATGCGTGTGCTGGCCATCGAAACCTCGTGCGACGAGACATCGGTGGCGGCATTGGGCGAGAATGATGGCGTCCCGGTGGTGGCCGCGCAACGGATCGCTTCGCAACTGGAGACCCAC
>CAZTYG010000278.1:0-361 GCA_964617445.1 uncultured Blastochloridaceae bacterium | reverse complement strand
ATACGGCGGCGTGGTGCCCGAACTGGCCACCCGTCAGCATCTGCGCGCTTTGGACCCGATGGTCCGGGATGTGTTGGACGGCGCGGGTTGGCGGATTGCGGATATCGATGGCATCGCCGTGACCCGCGGCCCCGGCCTGGCTTCATCGTTGCTGGTGGGCATGGGCTACGCCAGGGGCATGGCGTTGGCCGCGCGCAGGCCATGGATCGGAGTCAACCACCTCGAAGGACACCTGTGGTCGCCGTTCTTGAGCGCGGGCATCGCACCAGTGTTTCCCCACCTGGCGCTAATCATCAGTGGCGGCCAAACCTTGTTGGTGCTGGCCGAGGAGCCGTTCGAATACCGCAAGCTCGGCGGCACC
>CAZTYG010000277.1:0-3457 GCA_964617445.1 uncultured Blastochloridaceae bacterium | reverse complement strand
AAGCCCTTGAGGCGGATGCGGATTTTTGTGCCAGCCATGACTTAGCCTTTCTTTTGTTCGAGAATTTGGTTGAGAATCTGGGTCGGGACCTGCTCGAAGTGGGAGGGTTCCATCGAGTAGGCGGCACGGCCGCGGGAAAGGGAGCGGAGGGTGTTGACGTAGCCGAACATTTCGGCGAGCGGGACCTCGGCGTGGAGGGTGGAGGCGTTATTTTTGGTCTCCACGTTGTTGATCTTGCCGCGGCGGCGGTTGACGTCGCCGAGGATGTCGCCCTGGTATTCGTCGGGGGTGATGACCTCGACCTTCATGATGGGCTCCAACAGGATGGGTCCTGCCTTTTGCATGGCGTCTTTGAGAGCGAAGGAGGCGGCGAGTTTGAAGGCCAGTTCATTGGAGTCCACGTCGTGGTAGGAACCGTCGAGGATATTGACGGTGACGTCGATGACCTGGCTGCCGTTGACGACACCGTTGAGCAGGGCTTCCTCAACGCCCTTGCGGCAGGCGCCGATGTATTCCTTGGGAATGTTGCCGCCGACGACTTTGTTTTCCACGGTGATGCCTTTGCCGCGTTCGACCGGGGTGATGTCGAGAATGACGTGGCCGTATTGGCCGCGACCGCCGGACTGCTTGATGAGTTTGCCCTCGCCTTGGACGGACTTGGTGACGGTTTCGCGATAGGCGATCTGGGGCGCGCCGGCGTTGGTGTGAACGTTGAACTCGCGGCGGAGGCGGTCGCAAATGATGTCGAGGTGAAGCTCGCCCATGCCCTTGATGATGGTCTGGCCGGTTTCCTCGTCGCTTTGGACCTGGAAAGTGGGGTCTTCCTCGGCGAGGCGCTGGAGGGCCTCGGAGAGCTTTTCGCGGTCGCCCTTGGTCTTGGGCTCGATAGCCATGCTGATGACGGGTTCGGGGAAGGAAGGGGGTTCGAGGACGATGCGGAAGTCCTCATCGCAGAGGGTGTCCCCGGTTTTGATTTCTTTGATACCGACGGTGGCGGCGATGTCGCCGGAATAGACAACTTCCACTTCTTCGCGTTTGTCGGCCTGGATTTGGATCAGGCGGCTGACGCGCTCGCGTTTGTTGGTGCGGGGGTTGTAAATCGTGTCGCCCTTTTTGAGCACGCCCGAATAGACGCGGAAGAAAATGAGTTTGCCGACGAAAGGATCACTCCAAAGCTTGAAAGCGAGGCCGCAGAACTTCGCGTCATCGTCGGTGGGGGCGGGAACGGTCTGTTCGGGGTCGTCGGGGTGGATGCCCTGGGCGGGGGGAATGTCCAACGGGCTGGGCAGGTAATCGACGACGGCGTCGATGAGATACTGGACGCCCTTGTTTTTGAAAGCGGAGCCGCCGGCGACGGGGACCATCTGGTTGGTGACGGTGAGGCGGCGAATGGCTTCTTTAAGCTGGATGGCGGTGGGACGTTTTTCGTCGAGGAAGAGATCGGCAACTTTTTCGTCGAGATCGGCGACTGCTTCGATCAGGTCGTCCAGCGCCTGGGCGGCCTTGGGCTTGAGTTCGGTGGGAATATCTTCAATCCGGTAGGTGGAGCCAAATGTGTCGTCATCGACATAAATAACCGCCTTCTGGTTGACAACATCGATCTGGCCTTTGAGGTTGTCTTCGGAACCGATCGGGATCAGCACAGGCCAGGCATTGGCACCGAGCTTTTCACGCATCTGTTTGACGGCCTCGTCGAAATTGGCGCCGACGCGGTCCATTTTATTTACAAAAGCGATGCGGGGGACTTTGTATTTGGTGGCTTGGCGCCAGACGGTTTCGGACTGGGGCTGGACACCGGCAACGCCGCAGAACACGGCGATGGCACCGTCAAGCACGCGCAGGGAGCGCTCGACCTCGGCGGTGAAATCCACGTGACCGGGGGTGTCGATAATGTTGACGCGGTTTTTGGTGCCGTTGAAGGTTTTGATGATCCCCTCTTCTTCACGGACGGGCCAGAAGCATGTGGTGGCAGCCGAAGTGATGGTGATACCGCGCTCCTTCTCCTGCTCCATCCAGTCGGTGGTGGCAGCGCCGTCATGGACTTCACCGATCTTGTGGATGCTGCCGGTGTAGAACAAAATACGTTCGGTCAAAGTGGTCTTGCCGGCGTCGATATGCGCGCAAATCCCGATGTTGCGTGTGCGTTCCAGACTGTAAGCTCTGCCTGCCATGATGGTATTTCGGTTGGGAAAACTGGATGGGGGTCGTGTTTTGCGGGTTAAGAGTTGTTTTTAAAAAAAGTGTTTACCAGCGGAGGTGGGCGAAAGCTTTGTTGGCCTGGGCCATGCGGTGGACGTCGTCGCGCTTTTTGATGGCACTGCCCTGACCGTTGGCGGCCTCTTTGATTTCGTATGCGAGAGCCTTGGACATCGGCGTGCCTTTGCGTCCGCCGGCGTAACCGACGAGCCAGCGCATGGCCAGAGCCATCTGGCGTTCGGGGGTGACTTCCATGGGAACCTGGTAGGTGGCACCGCCGACACGACGGGCTTTGACCTCGATGCGGGGCTTGATGTTCTCCACCGCCTTGAGCAGGACCTCCAACGGATCGCCGCTGTGCTCCTCACCGTTGGCGATTTTGATCGCGTTATAGACCACTTTCTGAGCGGTGGCTTTCTTGCCGCAGTTCATCACGGTATTGATCAGACCCGCCACGACCTCGCTCTCATACAAGGGGTCGGGGGATACGGGGCGCTTGGTTGCTTTGCGACGACGTGCCATAAAAGTGCGTGGTTGGTGGTGTTATTTCGCGGCAGCTTTCGGCTTCTTGACGCCGTATTTGCTGCGGGAGACGTTGCGGTTGAGTTTGTTGGTGTTGCTGGGGCCGACCGCTCCGAGGCAGTCCAGCGAGCCGCGGACGATGTGATAACGCACGCCGGGCAAATCTTTGACGCGCCCGCCGCGCAGCAGGACAATGGAGTGCTCCTGGAGGTTGTGGCCCTCGCCACCGATGTAGGCGATGACCTCGTAGCCGTTGGTCAAACGCACTTTGGCGACTTTACGCAGGGCGGAGTTGGGCTTCTTGGGCGTGCGGGTCATGACCTGCACGCAAACGCCACGGCGTTGGGGGCAGTTCTTGAGCGCCGGGGCCTTGGTCTTCACCACGGGCCTTTTGCGTCCTTTTCTCACGAGCTGATTGATCGTCGGCATGATAAATTTTCTTTTCTTTCCCCGGGTTGATTTCAGAAAAACAAAAAGCACGCGGGCCGAAGACAGGCCATGCGTGCTTCCACGAAAGATTTCTCTGTCGCATGGAGGACGATCCCACCGCAGGGGAGGCACCGTCACACGCCTTTGTTTTTCTCCCTGTCCATCCCGAGGATTGGAAAGGGATCGAAAGTTCTATACAAATCGCCGCCACTTGCAAGCGGTTTCTTTATTTTTTTATTCTTTTTTCGCCCCCACCCCTGCCAGAATCCTTCCCATGGCCATCCCCACACCCCATTTACCCTCCCGTTTT
>CAZTYG010000276.1:0-3466 GCA_964617445.1 uncultured Blastochloridaceae bacterium | reverse complement strand
CACTGACGAAAGTTGCGGCCCGCTATCTGCTTGGCGCAAAGAAGGGCACCCGCCCGCTCGATCCAGTCGCGCGATTTCACCTTGGCAACGGTGCGCGTATCGAGAGGCTGAACTGGATGGCGGACCACTCGGACAAGGGCGCCGCGCAAGCATGGGGGCTGATGGTCAACCCGAATCCAGATACCGATGCCGCCCCGGCGATGGGGGAGATGGCGGACGCCGATGCGGTGGGCGTGGCGGGCAGTCCCGGTTGCGGGGATATGTTGAAGGTTTGGTTGAAGTTCAAGAAGGATGACGCCGGGCGCGAGGTGATTGACCGGGCAAGTTTTCAGTCGTTTGGTTGTGAGACTGCGATCGCGGTGGCGGGGGTGGCGACGGGGTTGATCCGCGGCAAGACACGCGCGGAGGCGGCGCGCATGGACGGCGCGAGCCTTTCGGCTCCGCTGGGCCCGCTGCCTCCCATGAAAATTCACTGCGCGACGCTGGTGGAGGAGGCGCTGCGGCAGGCGCTGGGGCAGGGGGCAAGTGTGGGCGCGGGGCCGTTGTCCCCGCCGGAGCAGGGTGCCGATCCCGCCGCGCTCAACCAAAGTTTTTCCTCCGCCGGGGATAAAAAAATCGTTTTTCGTTCGAAACCCACCAACCCCTGAGAAAAAACCATGTCCGACACCATTCATCTAACACGCGATTGTTCTGCCACCCGAATACCGAGCGGGGAGCCGCTGATGCTACCGAAGGATACGGAGGTGGGGATCACGCAATCTTTGGGGGGGAGTTACACGGTCGTGACCAACCAGGGAATGTTCCGTATTGAAGCGAAGGAGGCGGATGCGCTGGGATTGGACGTGCCGGTGGACAAGGAGAATGCGGCAACTCCCACGGAGACCGATTTGTCCCCGGAGGAAAGGAAGGAGCGGGTGTGGCAGCAGTTGAAGACGGTGTTCGACCCGGAGATTCCGGTGAACATTGTCGATCTGGGGCTGGTGTATTCGATGGAGCTTGCCGAGGCGGAAAAGGGGGTCAAGGCGCTGGTGAGGATGACGTTGACCGCGCCGGGATGCGGCATGGGGCCGACCATTCAAAATGACGCGAAGACGAAGGTGCTAGGGGTGCCCGGGGTGACGGAGGCGGAGGTGGAAATGGTATGGGACCCGCCGTGGAACCAGGGCATGATCACCGAAGAAGGAAAGATGAAGCTCGGCATGATTTGATCCATGCGAGATGCCAACGCAGACCTTGATACCTCAAGTTATGCGCATAATTTATATTGATTATGCCATCATGACGATTCGCACGACCGTTGCCTTTGACCCGGCCACAGTGGCCCGGTGGGAGCGGCTCAGCAAGCGTTGGGGCACCAGCAAATCAGAGGCCTTACGCCGGGCACTGGAAACAGCGGAAAAGGAAGAGCAAGATTCTCATTTGGGAAAAACCACACTCAGCGAGGAGGAAATTGCCCGGATGTCTCCTCGGGAGGCATTTGAGTGGCTGTCAACACACCCCACAAGGCCGCCCGGTTGGGGAGAGTCGCTGTGACAGGATATCGCGGACCAGCGCGATACGGATGCCCGGATCGAGCAAGCACGTGAGCGGGCCCGACTGCACGGACAGATGCCTTCAAACGTCGCTGGCACATGATCCATTTGGATACAAACTTGCTGATCGCTGCCAGTGACGGGGCGGACCCGCACGTGGCCAGCTTTCAGTGGGTCCTCGCGCTCAATCGGGATATGGCCGCGTCCGCCTGTGCATGGACGGAGCTGCACTCCCAGCCAATGGCACCGCAAACCGAGCGTCTGCTGCGGCAAATTCTCCGTGGCGGCATCATCGCTTTCGATGGGGACGCCGCCGCACTGGCAGGCCGGTTGATTTACGCCACCGGCGGGAAACGCCGCACCCGCCCTGACACCATGATCGCCGCCACAGCCATCCTGTCCGGCGCGGAACTTGCCACCGTGAACCCCGCCGACTTCCATCCTTTTGTGCCCCATGGATAGAAGCTGCTGGCGATTTCCTAACACCACGGGAGCAGCGCGAATACTGATCCGTTTTGGAGTGCGGTGCTTTGCACCGCTTTGGAGCTTCCGTGCTGGTGATAAGGAAGCTGGAGTCGGAGGGCGCGGCAACCGCGATCCAAAGCGGCGCGTAGCGCCGCACTCCAAAAATGGAGGCATTCCAAACTGGCACGGGGACCGATCCGACTTTCCGATCTCTGACCGCTGACTTCTGTCCTCCGCTTCCGCTTCGACTAATTCAGGATGAGGTTCACGCGGCTGCGGCCCTCGACTTCCATGCGGTCGGCTTCGGGGAAGATATTGATAACGGTGCCGGTGACGCGGGTTTCGCCTTCGAGGACGACGGGTTCGCCTTTGAGGATGAGTTTTTTCTCGGCGATGAGGTATTCGGCCTCGCGGCTGGTAGTGCTGCGGGTTTCGCCCTGTTTGATGCGGACGTTGCCGCGGGCGACGAGGCGCTGGACGGAGTTGTCCTCGGCGAAATATACGGTCATTTCTTCGGATTCGAGTTCGAAGACGGCGTCGGCGACGCGGACATTGCCGCTGAAGATGCCCTCGCGCTGGCCGAGGTTGAGGCGGAAGTTATCGCTGGTGACCTGGGTGCCGGCGGTGGCAGCGGCGGTGTCGATGACAGGGGCGGGGGTGGTGCCAGGGCGCGACTGTGCTTGGAGCAGGGAGGGGGAGGCGAGCACTGCGGCGAGCGCGGCGGTGAGGAGGAGGGTGGGTTTCATGGTTGGGAAATGTCGGGCCGGGTGAGGGTGACGCGGACGTTTTCTTGGAACATACCGCGGTTGCCTTCAAGTTCCCAGTCCATTTGTTTGGCTTCGAGGACGAACGAGGGGTGTTGGATGCGGACGCCACTGGAGGTGGTGAGGCGTTTTTCCTGGTCCCAGTAGTCGGCCTGGGGGGACTGAATGCGGGTGCGGGGTTCCTGGTTCTCGAAAACGTCGATGCGGAGGCCATCGATACGGATGCGGTTGCGGGTGATGACGGTGGCTTCCTCGCCGAAGACGAGTTGTTTGAGTTCGCCGCCGGCGTCGCGCTGCGGCAGTTCGAAGCCGCGAATGATGGAGCCGACGGCGAATTCGTTCTGGGCGGGCACGGAAGGCGTGCAGAGAAGGAGCGCGGTTCCCGCGAGAAGGAGGAAACGGACGGGTGTGGGTCTGGGTTCAGGCTGCGGCATCACGGATTCGGGCCAGTTGTCGCAGAAGTTGCGGCAAGCGGGCAAGTGGAATCATGTTGGGGCCGTCGGAGGGCGAGGTCAAGGGGTCGGGATGGGTTTCGATGAAAAGGCCGTCGATACCGGCGGCGATGGCGGCGCGGGCCAGGACGGGGGCCATGCGGCCGTCGCCGCCGGTGGCACCGCCAAGGCTGCCGGGGCGCTTTCGGTCGTGGTTTTCGCGGCGATCACCCTGGTGCGGGTGACGTTCGAGGGCGGGGCGGGCACGGACCGC
>CAZTYG010000275.1:0-3467 GCA_964617445.1 uncultured Blastochloridaceae bacterium | reverse complement strand
GCAGCTCACCAATCTCGGCTTGGGCCAAAGCACCTGCATCGGCATCGGCGGCGATCCCATTCACGGCATGACCCACAAGCAGGCCATTGAATTCTTCAACGGCGATCCCGGCACCGATGCCATCGTCATGATCGGCGAGATCGGCGGCGGCGAGGAGGAAGAGGCCGCCGCCTACATCAAGGAGCGCGTGCGCAAACCCGTGGCCGCGTTCATCGCCGGAGCCACCGCGCCCCCCGGTCGCCGCATGGGCCACGCCGGAGCCATCATCTCCGGCGGCAAAGGCACCGCCGCACAGAAAGTCGAGGCACTCGAAGCCGCCGGCATCGCCGTCGCCCGCACCCTGGCCGACATCGGCAAGACCCTGGTCGATGCCATGAAAAAATAAGTCTTCCGCCTTGGCGGTTGCACAACTCCCGATCAGGCATATAGTCGCAGCCATGACCGTGACCGCCAAAGGACTGGAGGGCATCATCGCTGCGGAAACCACGCTGAGCGATGTTCTGGGACTGGAAGGCCAGCTGATTTACGCCGGCTACGACATCAACGAGCTGGCCGGCAAGGTCTCCTACGAGGAGGTCGTTTATTTGCTCTGGCACGGCGAGCTTCCCAACCGCAAAGAACTCAACTTCATCCGCGGAGAACTCGCCCACGAACGCGATCTGCCTGATGGAGTGATCGAATACATTCGCCGCTGCCCCAAGGATGCCAATCCCATGGATGTCATTCGCACCGGCGTCTCCATGCTGGGCCTCTACGACAACGGCGAGATCGGCGAGGACCCGCTGGACCTCAACCGCCGCCGCGCCATCTCCATCACCGCCAAAATCGGCGTCATCGCCGCCTACTACCACCGGATGCGCCAGGGCCAGAGCCTGCCACCAGTCCGCGCCGACCTCGGCGAGGCCGCCCACTTCCTTTACCTCCTCAACGGCGAGACCCCCGGCACCGAGGCCGTCAATACCCTCGACATGGCCTATGTCCTCCATGCCGACCACGGCATGAACGCCTCCACCTTTTCCGCGCGCGTCACCATCTCCACCCTCACCGACATCTACTCCGCGGTCACAAGCGCCATCGGCACCCTCAAAGGCCCGCTTCACGGTGGTGCCAACGAAGGCGTCATTCGAATGCTGCTGGAAATCGGCGACGAAAACAACGTCATCCCCTGGCTCGAAGAACAACTCTCCCACAAACGCAAAGTCATGGGCATCGGCCACCGCGTTTATAAAACCCTCGATCCCCGCGCCCCCCACCTCAAACGCATGGCCGTCCAGCTCACTGCCGAGATCGGCGAGGCCAAGTGGATTCGTATGAGCGAAAAAATCGCCCACTATATGCTGGAAACCAAGGGTCTGCACGCCAACGTCGATTTCTATTCCGCCACCGTCTATTACAGTCTGGGCCTGCCGTTGGACATGTTCACCCCCATTTTCGCCATCGCCCGCACCTCCGGCTGGACCGCCCATATCCTCGAACAACTCGCCGACAACCGCCTCTTCCGCCCCCAAAGCGAATACACCGGCCCCGCCGTCGGCAAAAAAGTCGTTCCCATCGACCAACGCTGACGCCGGTTTCCGGCTGTTCTAATTGGGGTAGGAACGGGGAATATCCCCTCCCATACCCTAATCGGCCCCAAAAAACTCATCATCATCCTCGCCCAATAAACCTCCTCTTTTGAACTGCGGTGCTCCGCACCGCTTTGGAATTTATCTGACTTCCGTCCTCTGACTTCCGTCTTCCCGTCCTTCGCGACCTTCCTGTAAAAAAACGTCTTTCGGATTTGTACTCAAAAGCACAAGTACAAGCCTCCCCCATAACCCACTGAATTCTTCCTCCGCTTTGTGTCCTTCTGCGTTCTTTGTGTACCCATCCGCTCTCCCCATTCCCCGTGACCTCTTTGTTAAAACCCGCTGTTTTATTCGTGTTCATTCGTGGCCATTCGTGGTTTAAAATGCTGTCTCGATGTGGTTCCCCCCCGACACCGTAATCTTCTTCGACGCCGGCGGCACTCTCATCCGCCCCGCCGTTCCCGTCGGCGAGGTCTATGCCCGCGTCGCCTCCAACTACGCCGTCACCGCCGACCCCGCCGCCCTCCAACAGGGCTTTCTCGCCGCCTGGAGCTCCCTCAAACCCCGCGACCCCATCGAAGGCGCCCGCGTCATGGACGATAAACTCTGGTGGCATCAAGTCGTCCGCCAAAGCTGGTCCGGACTCCCCCTGCCCGACACATTCCCCTTCGACCACTACTTCGAGGAGGTCTATGCCGCCTTCGCCATGCCACGCCTCTGGCGCGTCTTTCCCGACGCCCTCCTCGCCCTCGAAAAACTCCACTCCGCCCGCGTCCGTTGCGCCGTCCTTTCCAACTGGGATCGACGACTCACCGGCATTCTCGACGGCCTCGACCTCGCCCATCACTTCGAAGCTGTGCTTGTCTCCAGCGAACTCGGCGTTGAAAAGCCCCACCCCCGAATTTTTGAACTCGCGCAGGAAAAACTCGGCGTCCAAGCCGACCACGCCATCCTCATCGGCGACGAAGACCGCTTCGACGCGGCCGGTGCCCGCGCCGCCGGTTGGCGTCACATCACCATCGACCGCCCCCGGCTCGATGTGCTTGATGCATTAGAGAAACTCTCTACAGTCCACAGCAGTTAATAATTCACCATCCACCCTTCGGAACCTTTGACATGAACCACTCTCGCCATAATCTGTCCTCGTAACACACGACCCCAAGCATTAGAAAATCTTTATGAAAGCGATCATTCAAATCCTCACCAGTTCCTTGGGTAAAAAATACATCATGGCCGTCAGTGGCCTCGGATTGGTGGCTTTCATCATCATCCACATGCTCGGCAACCTCCAAATTTTCCTCGGCCAGGACGCCCTCAACCAATATGCCTTCCTCCTCAAGTCCAACGCCGCCGTCCTCTGGGGCTTTCGTATCGGCATCCTCGCCCTCATCGTCATCCACGTCACCGCCGCCATCGCCCTTGCCCGCGAAAACCGCGGTGCCCGTCCCCGCGCATACAACAAGGAACACTCTCTCGCCAGCTACGCCTCCCGCACCATGATCTGGAGCGGGCTCATTGTCTTCGCCTTTATCATCTACCACATCCTCCACTTCACCGCCCTCGTCACCCATCCCGAATACGGCGACATGCGGGCCCACCTCGACGGCGAACTCGTCCACGACGTCTATGGCATGGTCGTCTCCGGCTTTTCCAATCCCCTCATCTCCGGCTTCTACATCCTCTCCGTCGGCCTCCTCTGCATCCACATGAGCCACGGCATCTCCAGCATGTTCCAATCCGTTGGCCTGCGCAACCGCTCCACCGCCAAGCTCCTCGACCTCGCCGCCTACGGCATCTCCGCCATCATCTTCCTCGGCATGGCCGCCGTCCCCGCCGCCGTTCTGCTCAATCTCGTATAAAGGAATCACTCCCATGCCACTCGACGCCAAAATCCCCTCC
>CAZTYG010000274.1:2146-3519 GCA_964617445.1 uncultured Blastochloridaceae bacterium | reverse complement strand
CAGCATCTTTCGCTTCGACGGCCAGGCCACCGTCTTTTGGGCCGAACGCGGTCCCTGCTACCGTTGTCTCTACCCCGAGCCCCCCGACCCCGGTCTCGTCCCCTCGTGCGCCGAAGGCGGCGTCCTCGGCGTCCTCCCCGGTATCATCGGCGTCGTCCAGGCCATCGAGACCATCAAACTCATCATTGGCAAAGGCGACCTCCTCATCGGCCGCCTCCTCCTCTTCGACGCCCTCAAAATGAAATTTCGCGAGATGAAACTCCGCAAGGACCCCACCTGTCCCATCTGCGGCGAAAACGCCACCATCAAAGAACTCATCGACTACGATCAGTTCTGCGGCACCGCCCCCGTGGATGCCCCCGCCCGCAAACTCCTCTCCCTTCCTGAAATCAGCGCCGACGAACTTAAAGCCATGATCGACGCCGGCAAAGACTTCCACCTCCTTGACGTCCGCGAGCCCCACGAATTCAAAATCTGCGCCCTCCCCGGTGCCACCCTCATCCCCGTCGGTGACCTCCCCAAACGCATGCACGAACTCGACAGCGCCAAAGAAACCGTTGTTTACTGCAAGGGCGAAATCCGCACCGGCCAGGCCATCCGCCAGCTCCAACACGCAGGCTTTCAGAAACTCCACGCCCTCGAAGGTGGTATTGACGCCTGGGCCGAGGACATCGACCCATCCATGCCTCGGTACTAAGGCACGACCTCATCCTTATGAGCCAGCGCATCCAGGACATGGGGAAGGATGACCGTCCGCGGGAGAGGCTCTGGACATCCGGCCCGCAGTCGCTGCGAACAGCGGAGCTGCTGGCCATCCTATTGCGCACCGGCATGAAAGGAAAATCCGCCGTGGTGATCGGCGAGGAGATGCTGGCGCAATTTGGTTCCTTGGAGGGGCTGGCGCGCGCCGAAGTCCGGCACCTGGCCCGGTTCAAGGGCGTCGGCCTGGCCAAAGCCGTGCAACTCAAGGCCGCTTTCGAACTCGGCGTGAGGCTCTCCAAAACCACCATGACCGGACAGCCTCTCGACACCCCGCAGTCCGTCCGGGAATACCTTGGCGAAGAACTGCGGCTGCTTCCCTACGAGTCACTGCGGGTAGTGGCACTCAACTCCCGATTGTATCCGATCGAGGTGAGAGAGATCAGCCGGGGCAGCATTAACGAAACCCTGGCCGTGCCGCGTGACATCCTGGAAGTCCCCGTTTCCCTCCGCGCCTACGCCTTTGTTCTCGTCCACAACCATCCCTCCGGCGATCCCGCCCCGAGCCATGCCGACCTAACCATCACCGCCCGGCTCCGCGACGCCGCGCGCGTTCTGGCGATCGAATTCACCGACCACGTCATTCTCGGCTCGCCGGGTGAGGGCAGACAGGA
>CAZTYG010000274.1:0-2136 GCA_964617445.1 uncultured Blastochloridaceae bacterium | reverse complement strand
GGGTATCTCTGAGCGTTTGGGTTACACCAACCGGACATCCCACACCACCCCATTCTGCACCGTGAGTCATGTACGTACATGACTCACGATGTAGTCTCGCAGTAGAGTGGGGGGTGTTGCGGGTGGTGGAAGGGCGCAGATGGGCGGGTGGTAATGCCCTGTTGCCAGGTAGTTACGGCAGTTTTTTGCGCAGGATGAGACGGGTGCCGGTGGCTTGGGGTTCGTAGCGGACCTCGTCGAAGACGCGTCCGAGAAGCACGGTACCGAGGCCGCCGGGGCGCAGGTCGTCGAGTGCCCGGCCTTTGATGCGGGTGACATCGACAGGTTTGCCCTGGTCAATGAGAACGATGCAGAGGTGATCTTCGTCGATGGTAAATTGGTACTCCAGGGGGCCTGGTTCGCCGTCGTAGGCATGGCGATAGACATTGGTGGTGGCTTCGTCCACGGCGAGGATGATCTGGCCGGTGGTGATGTCGTCGTAGCCGCAATATTCGGCCCATCGCTCCACATGTTTGCGGCAATAGCAGAGGTTGGCGGGCTGGCATTCGACCTGGTAGGTGGGGGAAGGCGGGGGGCCGCGCCAATCGAGCAGGACCAGGGATGCGTCATCATGGGGTTGGGCGCCGTCGCGAAATTTTTGCCAGGATTGGACCAGGGCGTCGAAAACCCCGCCGTGGGCGGCACCCACCGGCAGGGCCGCGCGCACGGCGTCGTAGCCCCATTCATCGCCCAGGGGATTGCGTGCTTCGTTGATGCCGTCGGAATAGAGAAGCCAGTGCTGGTTGCTTTGAAGCGGGAGGTCAACCCCCTCGTATTCATAGCCGGAGATGATGCCGAGAGGCGGTTGGGCGGGGGCTTCCACAGGCGTCCACGTGGTACGGTCGCCTAACAGGGGTGGATTCTGGCCGGCAGTGCAGATGTGCATTTGCCCGGCGCGTGAGTCGGCCAGGAGAAAGGTGGTGCCGACAAAACGTCCTTGTTTCAGTTCGGCGCACATCCGGGTGTTGAGCAGGGAGACCCAGGCGGGCAGGTCGGATTCTTTCGCGGCAAGCAGTTCGCGGGCCAGCACGTGGATTTCGGCGGTGATCCGGCCCATGGTGAGCGCGGCGGGAATGCCCTTACCGGAGACATCGCCCAGCCCGCAGAGCACGCGGTGGTTGTCCAGGGCGTGAACGAAATAAAAGTCGCCGCCGACCTCCTTGGCGGGAAAATAACCCATGCGCAGACGGCATGCGGGTAGGATTTTTTCGGGTGGGGGAAGGTAGGATTCCTGGATTTCGCGGGCCAGAGCCATTTCCTGTTTGCTGCGCGCTTCGTACAAGGTGGTTTTCTGATTTTGCAGCCGGATGAAAGTGGCGGCGGCCAGTGAGGCGAACCCCTCCATGAGGGTCTGGTCGGTTGCGCTGAAGGTGGGACCGGCGGCGGAGTTGAGTACCTGCATGACGCCCAGGCAGTGGGCGCCGTCGAGCAGCGGCACTGTCAGCATGGCTTTCGGGTTGAATCCGGCATCAGTCGCCGCTTTGCGGAAGAAGCGCGGGTCCTGGTGAACATCGGGAATGTTGATGGAAGCGCGGGATTCGTAGGCGGCGCCGACGATCCCTGAGCCCTTTGGCACCCGGATGGTTTTCAAATCGCCTGAGTTGTCGCCGGCGGCTTGGAATAGAACCAAATCGCCGGTTTTTGCGTCGGGGAGAAAGATCGATCCCGCCTCGGCGGCGACTACCTGGCGCGCGTTGTCGAGCAGGTCGCTTAGAAAGGCGTCGGTGTCTTCCGCCGCGCTCATGTTGCGTGCCGCTCGCAGCAGCGCCTCGAACCGGTCCGTGGATTCCATCGGGTCAAATTAAAGGCGGTCGGGTGCTTTGACAAACCATCATCCTGAATGAACGTCCCATCCCGCAGGTCTCTTTTCCGCACGGAATCAACGCACTCCGACGCCTACGTACATGCGTCACGCTTTATACCGTGAGTCATGTACGTACATGACTCACGATGTGGTTTGGGGTGCATCTGACCTTGGAGTGCGGTGGCAGGAGTGTGCAGGCGGCGACACCGCTTTGGGACGCCCGGAGGGCGGGGGTTGGTGGATCATGTTACGGGGGTGGCGTTCCCGTGAACTGGGATGGGTCCGGCTTATTT
>CAZTYG010000273.1:0-3519 GCA_964617445.1 uncultured Blastochloridaceae bacterium | reverse complement strand
GCATCTGACTACGGATCAGAAGGTTTGGGGTTCAAATCCCTACGGCTGCACCACATTCATCTCACCGACCCGACCTTTCATGAAATCCCTTCCTGGCATTCTGATCACGGTTTGCCTGGCGCTGGCCCCCCTCTCCTGCTCCCCTCCGCAGGACGACATGCGGCTGAAACCCCTCCCGGCCAATTCAGTCCGCACCGAACTATACTTCGGCCTTGGCCTGGACGGCGGCGGGGTGCTCGACACGGAGGATTGGAACCGATTTCTCGCGGATGAGATCACCCCTCGGTTTCCCGACGGATTGACTGTGCTCGACGCCCACGGACAATGGCGCCCGCCCGGTGGCGACATCATTCGCGAACCGGCAAAAGTTCTGATCATCATTCACGCCGGTGGACCGGAAAATTCCCGCCTGCTGGACGAAATCCGCGAACGCTACCGGGAGACGTTCGGCCAGCAGTCGGTTCTGCGTGTCGATCAAATGGCACACGCGGAGTTTTAGACGGCCTCTTACGAAAAGGACCTAGGCTGCTCACCTGCGCGCCGCCGCCAGCAGGGTCTCGAAATGCGGTGGCTCGCTTTCCCGCGCCACCACCGACACCTGCGGCTGCTTGAATCCCGCCCCCTCCAGCATTCGAAACATCTCGCGCTCGGAGAATCCCAGCCAGCGGTCGCCGAACATCTCGCGGGCCTTTTCGAAGTGATGTTCCTTCAGGTCGAGGATCAGCAGCCGCCCTCCGGGTTTGAGAATGGCACGGGCCGCCGCCAGCGCCCGCGGCGGACTTTCGGCATGGTGCAACGCCTGGCTGAGAATGGCGATATCCACCGTTCCGGCCTTGATCGGCGGTGTCTCCATGTCGCCCTCCCGGAATTCCAGACGCTCCAGACCGTTCTCCCGCGCCAGACGACGACCCACCTCCACCATTTTCGGCGACAAGTCCACCGCGATCACTTTTTTCGCCCGCGGGGCCAGCAATTGCGAGATCATGCCCTCACCCGCTCCCAGGTCGGCAATCACCAGTTCGGGCGTCAGGTGCAGCAACAACTGTCCCATGGCCTGCCACGAGCGGCCCGGACAGTAGTTGCGCGAAAGCCTCCCTGCCAGCGTGTTGAAGTAGGCCTGGGTGGCCTCGCGCCGGTTGCGCAACACCATCTCCAATCCCTTCAGGTCCCCCGCCGCCTGATCGAGTTCCGCCGCTGCCTGCAAGGCCGCCTCCAGCAAAGGATGGATCGAGACATCAATATCTTCCTCACGCCGGTAATAGGTTTTCTGGCCGTCGCGACGGGTCGCCACCAGCCCCGCTTCTTTCAACTGCCCCAGATGGGTGGAAATCCGTGACTGTCCGAGATTGAGCGCCTCCTGCAGCTCCGCCACCGAAAGCTCGTGCCCCCGTAACACCGCCATCAAACGCAACCGCGTCGGGTCGGCCAGCAATCCCAGTATTCTCAGATGCGACACCCCAGCTTTCATCCATGAGAAATATCATTCCATCATGATACGTCAATATTTCTACTTGCCCCCTCCCCTGCCGACGCTACGGTTTCCCCATATGTCACGCCGTTATCTATTCTCCTCGGAGTCGGTGGGCGAAGGCCATCCCGACAAAGTCTGCGACAACATTTCCGACGCCATTCTCGACGCCTGCCTGCGCATCGACAAAACCAGCCGCGTCGCCTGCGAGACCTTCGTCAAAAGCAACATGGTTGTTGTCGGCGGCGAGATCACCATTCCGAAACTCCAGAATTCCAAAAAAGGCACCACCAAGCCTCTGGATGAAGCCATTAACATCGGCAAAGTCATCCGCGATGCCATACGCGAAATCGGTTACCACCACGACGACGACGTCTTTCATGCCGACCGCGTATTCATCCAGAACTTTCTGACCGCGCAAAGCCCCGACATCGCCCAGGGAGTCGATGCCCGTAAAGCCCGTGGCAAAAAAACCGCCGAGCAGGGAGCCGGCGACCAGGGCCTGATGTTTGGGTTTGCCTGCGATGAAACCCGCGAACTGATGCCCGCTCCCATCATGTATTCCCACCGCTTGGGACGGGAGCTGACCCGCATCCGCAAAAGTGGAAAAGTGGATTGGCTGCGCCCCGACGCCAAAACCCAGGTCTCTGTCGAATACGAGGGACTGGAGCCCAAACGCATCACCAGCGTGGTGATCTCCACTCAACACGCCGCAGGCATCGCCCACCGCGATATTGAAAAATTCTGCATCGAGCAGGTGATCAAAAAGGTCCTGCCCGCCCGCATGTTGACCGCGAAAACCGAATACCTGATCAACCCCACCGGCAACTTTGTGATCGGCGGTCCCCAGGGCGACAGCGGCCTCACCGGTCGCAAGATCATCGTCGATACCTATGGCGGCATGGGTCGCCACGGCGGCGGTGCCTTCTCCGGCAAAGACCCCAGCAAAGTGGACCGCTCCGCCGCCTACATGGGGCGATATGTCGCCAAAAACATCGTCGCCGCCGGCCTGGCCAGCCGCGCCGAAGTCCAGTTCGCCTACGCCATCGGCCACCCACGCCCCGTCAGCGTGCATGTGGACACCTTCGGCACCGGCATCGTCTCCGACGATAAAATCCTCAAGGCCGTGCTCAGCACCTTCAGCTTCAAACCCGCCGACATCATCAGCCAGCTCAACCTCCTGCGCCCGATCTATACCAAGACCACCAACTACGGCCACTTCGGCAAAATCAACGACCTCAACTCCATCACCTGGGAACGCACCGACAAAGCAACCCAGCTTAAACGCCTTTGCGGCTAAAATTTTACATTTTTAAAATGAAAACTATCGGAAGAAATATCCGCCACTTAAAACTTAATTCTTAAAACTTAAAACTCTTATGCCCTTCACCGATTACAAAGTCCGCGACATCAAACTGGCCGATTGGGGCCGCAAGGAACTCGACGTGGCCGAGCACGAGATGCCCGGCCTCGTTGCCTTGCGCGAAAAATACGCAACCAACCTGCCGTTGAAAGGCGTCCGCATCACCGGCTCGCTGCACATGACCATCCAGACCGCCGTGCTCATCGAAACCCTGCACGCGCTGGGTGCCGATGTCCGTTGGGCCAGCTGTAACATTTTCTCCACCCAGGACCACGCCGCCGCCGCCATTGCCGCCCGGGAAATCCCCGTCTTTGCCTGGAAGGGCGAAAGCCTCGAAGAATATTGGTGGTGCACCGATCAAGCGCTGAATTTTCCCGGCGCCTCGGGTCCGCAGTTGATCGTCGATGACGGCGGCGACGCCACCCTGCTCATCCACAAGGGCTACGAACTGGAAAATGGCGACACATGGGTCGATTCCCCTTCCTCCAACAAAGAAGTCGCGGTCATCAAGGACCTCCTCAAGGAAATCCACAAAAAGAACCCCACGCGCTGGCACGACATGGTCAAGGAATGGCGCGGCGTCTCCGAGGAAACCACCACCGGTGTCCACCGCCTTTACCAGATGCACGAAGCGGGCAAACTTTTGATCCCGGCCATCAACGTCAACGATTCCGTCACCAAATCTAAA
>CAZTYG010000272.1:0-3537 GCA_964617445.1 uncultured Blastochloridaceae bacterium | reverse complement strand
CGCCGGAAGACAGCTTGCCACGTGAGCTTTGTCGTGTGGGTAAATTCACGCTGCAGGCCAAACCCCGGCGGCAAGTAAAGCCCATCTGCTGACCCACCGTCCCCCGTGCGCTCTGGACGAGCGCTTGCCCCCGGCCTTCGAGCCGAAGGGCCCTCCAATACTGACCCGCAACCAGGCAAGGCGACGTGTGGGATGGGAATCGGGGCTTGTCAAACGCGGGGAGGCGGGGAAAAAAGGCGGGATGTTGGAGCGTTGGTTTCATTTGCGGGAACAAAAAACGACAGTGCGGCGCGAGGTATTGGGCGGGCTGACGACATTCGCGGCGATGTCCTATATCCTGGTGGTGAATCCGGGTATCTTGGAGACGGCGGGGATGCCGTTTGGGGCGGTGGTGACGGCGACGGCGCTGGCGGCCGCAGCGAGCACGTTGCTGATGGCACTGCTGACGAATTACCCGATCGCGCTGGCACCGGGAATGGGGATCAATGCCTTTTTCGCGTTCACAGTGTGCGTGGGTCTGGGGGTGCCATGGCAGGCGGCACTGGGATTGGTGTTTTACAACGGCGTGCTGTTTTTCATTCTCTCGGTCTCCGGCCTGCGCAAGCGCATTGTGCAGGCGATTCCATACTCATTGAAGATGGCGGTGACCTGCGGGATCGGGATTTTTATCGCGTTCATCGGCTTGGACAAGGGCGGGGTGATCGTCGCGGATAAAGCAACGTTGGTGGCGTTGGGGGATTTATCATCGCCGGGGCCGCTGCTGGTGCTGGCGGGGATTGCGCTGACGGGGATTCTGATGTGCCGCAAGGTGCCTGGGGCGATGATTCTCGGTGTGCTGGTATTGACAGCGGCGGGCTGGCTGGTGACGGGGGCCGACGGCCAGCCGTTGGCCTCGGTGCCGGAGCGGGTGGTGTCGATGCCTGCCTCGCTGGCGCCGACGTTCTTGCAAATGGATTTGCTTTACCTGTGGACGCATTTTCACAAGGCGTTTGTGCTGGTGCTGGCGTTTTTGTTCGTGGATTTGTTTGATACCATGGGGACGTTGATCGGCGTGTGCCAGCGGGTGGGGTTGTTGGACAAGAATGGGGAGTTGCCGAAGATCGACCGGGCACTGGCGGCGGATGCGAGCGCGTCGATGATCGGTGCGGCGCTGGGAACATCGACGACAACGAGTTATATCGAGTCGGCGGCCGGGACGGAGGCCGGCGGGCGGACGGGATTGACGGGGGTGGTGGTGGCTTTGTGTTTTGTGGTGGCGTTGTTTTTCCTTCCGGTGATCGAGGCGGTGCCGGGATTTGCGGTGGCACCGGCGTTGGTGGTCGTGGGGGTGTTGATGATGCAGTGCGTGTTGGAGATCAAGTTGAAGGACCTGGCGGTGGCGCTGCCGGCGGTCGTTACGATACTGGGGATACCATTGACTTACAGCATCAGCGACGGGATCGCGCTGGGGTTCATCATGTATGTGGCAATGATGTCGGGCACCGGGCGGTGGCGGGAGATTTCGGGACTATCCTATGGGCTTGCGGCCATCTTCCTGCTCCATTTTACCGCCGCATACTGGGAGCGGTTGTTGGGATGGTGAATTTTTACGGGTTACCCCCCATGGCCCGGGCTGGAAGTGGCAGTAAGTTGTGTGCCATGATCCACCTAACCTGCCGGGCCCCTGCTATCAAATTCATCAAGGGAAGCTCGTTCCGCCTCTCTATACCTTGGAGGCTGTGGGTGGTGGGCGGTGCGATCGCAGTCACGACAGTATCTGCTCCGGCTCAGGAAGGGCAAATTGAGGTGGAACTGATCGATGAGGTTACTTTGCGGGAGCAAGTAGTGCGTCTTCAGGTGTTTCTGGATCGTGCGGGTTTTTCTCCCGGCAGAATTGACGGCGATTACGGTGAGTTCACCTTCAAGGCCCTCGATCTCTACCGCCAAGCGCATGGAGGCGGTCTCCTCACACGGGCGCGTGACCCCGGGTCCATCGAGGCACCGGATGTCAGTGATTTGAACCTGGCCGCTTTGGAGCCGCTCTATACCACTTACACGGTTACAACCGAGGATTTGGCCCATATCGGCAACCTTCCGCAGGATGTGGAGGCGCAGTCCAAATTGAAATCGATGCCGTATCGGTCGGGTGCCGAAGCGATCTCGGAAAAATTTCACACCGACATCGATTTTCTGGAACAGTTGAACCGGGGCAAAACCGCGAACATTCAGGCGGGTGATATCCTGCGCGTTCCCAATGTCGAGCCGTTCGAGCTGGCGTCGGTGAAGCAACTTCAGACAGAGGCTGGTGTGGTGCAAACAACAACAGCGAAACAAACTTCCGTGCGCATTGATACCAACACCAACATGCTCACCTTGTACAAGGAAGGAAAACTGGCCGCCGCTTATCCGGTCACGCTGGGATCCGCACTCACGGAGACGCCATTGGGCAATTGGACGGTTTCCGGCATATCCACGATGCCCAACTTTCGTCACGACAAATCGATGCTTCAACACGGCCAGCGCAGCGATGAGTTCCATATGTTGCCGCCGGGACCCAACAATCCGGTCGGTGTGGTTTGGATTCAACTCAATAAAAAAGGAATTGGCATTCACGGCACCAGCGCGCCCGACACCATCGGTCGTTCGGAAAGTGCGGGATGCATTCGACTGGCCAATTGGGACGTGGTGCGCCTGGCCCGGCAATTACAGAACGGCGTGAGTGTCGAAATCTTTTAACGACCGGTGCATTGTGGTGGATGGACGAAAGTCAGGAACCGAGTAGTTTGGGGGATGTGGATACGTTGCATCTTTTTCTTCCTGTGCATGGGACTGTATGATCCGGTATGGGGGCAGCAGCAGGAAGCCACGGTTTCGACGCTGCACACGGATGAATTGGATGGTTATGCCGATTACCCCGAGGAAGTCCGCCACCTCATTGAGACCTCCCTGGCGTTGACCGAGAGAAATCTGACCTACACCTATGGATCGGCGGATCCGGCAAAGGGGGGGATGGACTGTTCGGGGACGATTTATTATGTGCTGCGGTCGTTGGGTCTGAACCAGGTTCCGCGCACCGCCAGTGCCCAGTATCTTTGGGCTCGCAAGGCCGGTACTTTTGAAGCGGTGGTGAGTCGTAAATTGGACAGCTACGAGTTGCAGGCACTGCGGCCGGGTGACTTGCTGTTCTGGACCGGAACCTATGCGACCACCGCAGATCCACCGGTGAGCCACACCATGATTTATCTCGGAAAACTCAAGGTGGATGGTCGGCCGGTGATGTTCGGGGCCAGCAATGGCCGGCCCTATGCGGGAAATCGGATGTGGGGTGTCAGCGTGTTTGATTTTCGCATTCCGGCAGCACCGCGACAGCCGGCCGAAGGAAGCGTGGCCCAACCTTCCAGCGTGTTTATCGGTTATGCCAGAATTCCCGGACTCAAGCCGGAAGTGGAAGTGGTTGCGGAACCTGTCAACGGCGCGGCGGAACCCTAAATTATCGGGCGTGCGGGATATCTGCCACCGCCCTCCCAATCCAAAAATCCCGCCTCCGGCGGGGAGGGC
>CAZTYG010000271.1:0-3559 GCA_964617445.1 uncultured Blastochloridaceae bacterium | reverse complement strand
AAGCCGATCCACAAAGGCCATGCCCCATCTTTTCCGTTGCTTTTTCCGCTCATGAATCAGAAATGCTAGCCGCCGTTCCCCCCGCCTTGCAATGAACGAAACACATCCATTCCAGGCGGTCTTACAAAACAAATTTTTTTGCTACGGACCAATAAATCTCCTCCAAATCCCGGACACAACGAGCGGTGGAAAACCGATCTGCGGCGGTTTCGTGAGCCAGACGGGACGCCTTGCGATGTGTTTCTTCATCCTGCAATAGTTTCCAGACGGCTGCCGCGCCGCCTTCCGCATCGTCCTCCGCAACCAGCAGCCCCTCCCGACCGTCCTGCACCGCTTCGGGTATGCCGCTGTGCCTGGTTGCCACCACCGGCAACCCCCGCGCCATAGCCTCCAAGATGGCATTCGGCACACCCTCCCGGTCGCCGTCCGCCGTCGTTCGGCTCGGATGGATGAACAAATGCGCCGCGTCCATTTCCCTGACCAAACTCTCCTGGCTGAGAAAGCCAGTGAAACGGACATATCCCTCCAACCTGAGGTCGCGCGCCAGCACCATGAGACCCGGCATTTCCGGTCCGCCCCCGGCCACCGCCAATTCCACATCCATACCCCGGTCCAACAACAACCGCATCGCGCGCAAACTGGTATCCACCCCCTTTTTTTCCATCAAGCGGCAGGCCTGTAAAAGACGGAAACGCGGTCGTAGAAGCGGTCTGGTCGGTGGTATTTCCGGAACCGGCACACCCGTGCGATGCACGCGTATTTTCTCCGCCGCACATCCCAGCAGGATCAAACCCGCGCGCAGGGAGTCACTGCGGCAAAGAAACAAATCGGTGCAGCCGTCCAATCGTCGGAAGTCCTCCGCCGTGAAGCTTTCCGCCAGGTCCGCGCCGTGGAACGAAACGATCTTCGGGCAGGTCTCTTGTTGCAGATACGGCAACGCACGCATCGCCTCGGTGCCCAGATACACATGAACCAACCGCGCATTCTCCGCCCTTCTGATTGCCAGCAGTTGCACGACCTCTCCGGGCGTCAGCGGAATCCGTTCTCCTCTTGCCCGATGCGCCAGCCGCCAAACACCCCGATACCATGGCATCCTCAGTTTGCGAACGTCCCGATGCGGAAAGACTGTTTCGTTTTCACGCCTGCGACAAACAACCACATTGCGAAAACCCCCAATGCCATGAACCTGCCGGTAGATGTGCCAGGCCTCCTCCCGCAGGAAGGTCGCGCAGTAGGACAATACCGTCGGCCGGGTCGGATCACTCATGAAATCGCCACAAGGCTATCCCCGCTAACCCCCAGGCACAAGCACCCGCAGAACAGAATGGCAAATGAGCCATCGCCTGCGGGAACTCTTCGAGATTCTCCAGCCTACACTACTTCAGGGACAATCTGCTTGAGCGGGAACCGGGTTACAGGCATGTTTGCCAACTCCCGGAGCTTCCCATGATAAAAATCGCAATCGTCGGTCTTGGTTATGTCGGCCTGCCTCTGGCGCTGAAATTCGCCGAAAATGGAGCCGATGTGCTCGGATTGGACATCGACTCCAACAAAGTGGACTCCTTGATGTCCGGCCGTTCCTACATCGGCCACATCGACGCCGACCGCATCTCCGCGTTGGTCGCGTCGGGACGGTTCAAGGCCTCGACAGACTTCACACGCGTCCGCGGACGCGATGCGGTCATTCTCTGTGTGCCCACACCGCTGAATAAAAACCGCGAGCCGGACATCAGCTACATACTGAACACCGGGGCGGCCATCGGCCCGCACCTGGACCGGGGAACACTCGTCGCTCTGGAGTCCACCACCTACCCCGGCACCACCGACACCGACCTCCGACGGGTCCTGGAGGAAACATCCGGGTTGAAAGCGGGCGACGATTTCCATCTCGCCTATTCCCCGGAACGCGAGGACCCTGGTAATGCCGACAGCAAAGTCGAACGCATCCCCAAGATCATCGGCGGCCTCACCCCTGCCTGTCGCGACAGGGCCATTGCCGTTTACAGTATCGCCATCGAGAAACTTGTGCCGGTAGCCGACTGCCGCACCGCCGAGGCTGCCAAACTTCTGGAGAATATTTTCCGCAGCGTGAACATCGCCCTGGTCAATGAACTCAAGGTCGTTTACGCCGCCATGGGCATCAACATCTGGGACGTGATCGAGGCGGCCAAAACCAAGCCATTCGGTTTCATGCCGTTCTACCCCGGCCCCGGATTGGGCGGACATTGCATTCCCATCGACCCGTTCTATCTCACATGGAAAGCCCGCGAATACGGTAAAAACACCCGCTTCATCGAACTGGCCGGCGAAATCAACACCGCCATGCCCGAATACGTCATCCAACGCGCGACCGACGCCCTCAATGACGGTGGCAAACCCCTGCGCGGCAGCCACATCCTGATCGTCGGCCTTGCCTACAAAGCCGATGTGGACGACCTGCGCGAGTCTCCTGCTTTTCATCTGCTCGAAGGCCTGCAAGCGCGCGGCGCGGAAGTAGCCTACCACGACCCGCACATTCCCGAAGTCAAACCCACCCGCGAACACGGCCATTGGACCGGCGTCCGCTCCATTGAGTGGACCCCGGACAATCTCGCATCCTACGATCTCGCCATCATTTGCACCGCCCATCGCGCGGTGAAACACGAAGACCTGCTCCACCATTGCGCTGCGGTCCTGGACACCCGCAACGCGCTGGCCGGATTCTCAGGCAAGTCCCGAGTCTATCAGGCATAAGCAGAGACGCCCCGGTCCTTCACCAGCCCAGATCCGCCAGCGTGAGGGACGGTCCGCCGGGAAGGGCGGTGGGGCTTAGGGTCTCCCCGGTCGCGGCGATGTGGATGTCCCGGTAAACACCGGATGGGTCGGGATTGCGGTGCATCGTCAACACACGGTTGGCAACATCGACGATCCAAACCTCCGGAACCCCACCCTTGGCATAGGCCGTTAATTTGGGCCCCTGATCGTAATCCAAACTGCTGTCGGCCACTTCCACCAACAACAACACGTCCTGCGGCCCCGGATGCGCATCGGCATAAAAATCATCTTTCGGCTTGAGCAGCATCAGGTCCGGCTCGGGCTCGCTCATGGGGTCGAGTGCCAGAGGATTCTGGGAGGTCACGATCACAGCATTTCCTGCTTGTCGTCCGAATATTGTGTTGAGCCGGTGAACCAAAGATGTGTGGGGTGTTCCGATGGGTGACATGATGTTGATCTCTCCGTTGAGCAGTTCAATGGGGTCGTCCTCGGTAAACAAACCCGTTTCGGCCAGCCGATGATAGTCCACGGCGCTGAAGAGCAGCTTGCCCGCCTTGCGGTCCTTGGTGAAGTTCATGCGGGAAGTATATCGGAGGGGCGGCGCTGATTCAACCACGGGAAACTCCCTGGTGATATTCCGGTCACCTACCCGGATACCATCAACGCAACAGCAACCGCAGGCTGTTCAAACACACCAGCACCGTGCTGCCCTCGTGCATCAACACCCCCAGAGTCAGCGGCACCCTGCCGGTCAGCGCCGCAAGCACCATCACCATCACCGTGCCCAGCGCCACCACCAAATTCT
>CAZTYG010000270.1:0-3579 GCA_964617445.1 uncultured Blastochloridaceae bacterium | reverse complement strand
AGGCGATCATTATTTTGCGCGCTCATCCTACCGCGGCAGGGTCGAACACAATGTGGCTTGGGGAACCTGGGTGACGCTCGATCCGGGCCGCGATTATAAAATGGACCTGGTCATCGGGGACTTCACATCGGCTTTCGGCGTGTATCTGATGTATGAACAGCGCGGGGTGCGTTATCAAGAGGACGGTCGGGGGAGGACGATTCTCCCCGTCTTCCGTCTGGCCGACGAGGGGCCGGTTCCCGCCTCCGACCACTATCCAATCCAACGGGACGGCGCGGTGTTCGGCAAATAGTGATCAAGACGCGGTCACGCCGACACAAAACACGCCGAGAATCCGGCGGGAGGCTTCAAGGCCTGGCGGTAGAACCTGTTTTTTGTATTTCATGAAAAGCTGCGCGCAGGCCGGCGGTGTCACTGCCCAGCAGATTCAAGGCTTGATATCCACCGACGAAAGGAGAGAAGGTGACTTCAATCCGGCCCTCTCCGGCGGGCAGTTCGTCGCCAAATTCCCGTAGCAGGTAGCCGCGGGCCTGGTCGAGGATGAGAGGGTTGTTGCGCATGTTGCCCAGCAGGACGATGTCCACGGCCTCGGTCTGCCATTGCGGAAAGTCGAGGGTGGAGAGCATGGCCTGGCGGTGCAGCACCAGATCGTTGGCATCGACCCCGCGGATTTCCACTTTTCGGCCCAGGGCGCGGAAGTGGGTGGCGATTTCGTCCGCGAGTTTTTTCAAATCGGGATTTTGTGCCTGTTCCGGGGTCAAGCCGATCGCCAGGGGAAGGTTCTGGCGGGTGGAAAAGTTTTTGATCCTGGAAGGAAGCGTAAGATGGTTGGGGGAAGCGGTGAAGCTTGTTTTCGTAGAGCGGTCCGAGAGCAGTTCGGTGACGGTCAGCTCGAATTTCCGGCCCGCAAAGCGTCCGTCCACTGGCAGTCGCATGGTGGCACCGGTGCTGGAAAACATGGTGGCGGATTGATCCCCTTCGCGAATGTCGATTTTGACGGGTATGCCATCGATTTCAGTGCCGGCGTTGTTCATGCCTATGGTTGCGGTATGAAAGCCTTCCTTGTCCTGTCCGATTTGGATCGATGGCTCAACGGGTGGGGCGGCGGGAAAAGCAAGGATATGGACGCCATGCTCGTTGAATTCGACACGTGAGGCACGTGCCGCATCCAGCACACCGTTTTTACCGAGCTGGTAGATGGGCCGACCATCCGTCGGCAACGTGAGGGTGGCGGACTGGGGTTCGACGTGGCGGCTGGCATTGGAGGCTTCTTTGTAGTGACTATTGAGGAGGTAGAGGTAGTCGGTATTTCCGGCCCGGGCGGGAATGGCCCAGACGGTGGGTTCGTTGTGATAGCCGGGGGGACGGGGGACCCCGGCCTTTTCCAAGGCTTCACGCAGAATGCGGATGTTGTCCTGGTTGCGTTCGAAGAGGAGGGGACGTAGGTCGCCGCCATAGGTTTGATTATGGACGCCGACGCCCTGGGCGATGTAGGCGCGGATTTTCAGACCGGGGTTGAGTGTTTTGACCGGGGAATGGGATTCGTGGTCCACCAGGATGATGCCGCCGCGCGCGGTGAAAGCGGTCAGCGCCTCGCCCAGACCTTCGTGCCAGGACCAGGAGTCATCGATCGGGTGGAGACCGGTGAGCAGCAGCACGCGCATGGATTCGGGCAGACCGCGGCGGAGTTCGGCGGGGGTGACGATGCGTCCCGGCCAGCCGGCGGCGTGACTGAGGAAGAGGGCTTCGGTGGTTTTGCCCTCGTGGGGACCCTTCAGCAGTTCTTCATCGGTGGGATTGCCACCGAGGAGTCGGCGTGAATTGGCCTGTTCGTGGACGTAGAGAATGCCGACCGGGACGGTGGGTTGCATGCGGCCGTGGGCACCAGCGTAGGTGCGCACCCAGTCGTGGATGAACTTGGCATCTTCATAGGCTTCCGGGATGTGGTGGAGCTGGCCTTCCGGAAGAGCCACCCAGTTGGTGCCCACGGCCCGAACGCCGCGGGTGAGTGCCAGGGCGTATTCACGCTGGCGGGCCTGTCGGCTCATATTGATGCCGAAGTCCGAAAGCAGGGCGTAGGCAGGGGTGTCAGGATAGTAGGACTTTAAACGGTCGAGCAGGGCGAGCTGGTGGAAGGGTTTGGTGCCGGTGGATTCGTCCCAATCATAGCTCTGCAACACGGGCACGTCTTGGAACATGGCCTCGCCGGGCATGCTGCCGGCTGCGTATCCGCCGCGGCCGAAGACGCCGGGGGAAGAGCCGAACGACCCGGTGGTAAAGATGAGCGAGGGATCGACTTCGCGCAATGCGTTGGCAAAACGTCCGTAGCCGAGGAAAAAGCGGTCGTAGGCGTGAAGGTAATCGATGAATTCGCGATGGCGCGGTGCCTCATATTCATAGTCCTTGGTGACGGGTTGGCCCTTGGGTGAGGGGGCGCGGGGTGCGGGAAACACCGAGAGAAAGGCCTCGGCCCAGGGGCGGTTGGGAATGGCGGGTGCCCAATCCCAGAACGGCAGGTAGCCGCCGTTGTCCGTGCCGATGGTGGCGCCGACAAAGTTGTCATACTGACTGAAGCGGGTGGCGAGCATCTGGGCGTCGCGCATTTTCGGGCGGTTGTAGTCCGGCAGGGCCGAGCCATAGAAGGTCTGGTTGGAATTGCCGAGGGCGACGATGTTGATGCCGGCACGCAGACCGTGGCGCTCCATGGCAATGATCCAGCGGTCCAGGCTGCGCTCGCCGTGGGGGGGCTCGACCAACGGACCACCATGTTGGGTGCCGCGGATGTTGGCGCGGTCGAACACCAGATCGTATCCCGCATCGGTCAAAAAGGCGGCGTATTCCTCTGGAGTTCCCAGGAACCGGCTGTTCTTGCGTCCGTGTTCGGGCCGGGTGCGGTGCGGGGTTTGTTCACTGCCGAACATGTGGCCGCCGCTCATGCCGTGAGTGAGATTGACGGTGTACAAATCCACAGGCGCACGCGGCGCTTCGATGCCGATCAGGTCGGTGAATGATTTTATTTCGCGTTTGTGGCGATGGGGTGTGGGAAAGTTCGGAGCGACGTCTGCCGGAGGATTGGCGGCTTGGTCGGCATCCCATTCCTTTTGGTGGGGGAACACACCGGGGCGGTCCATGCTGCGAATTTCAAAACCGTCCTGCTTGATATCCACCCGCACCGTCACATCGACCGGGTCACCCGCCACCACAGGCTCCAATCCTGTGTGAAAGCGGACCGGCTTGGTGCCGGGCAGTTGCAGCGTATAAGGTTTGTCCGCGGGCACGGCGGGAAGAAGGAGAGTCAGGCTTTCATAAGGGCCCTCCCCGCGGTAATGCTCGCGTCCTTCATAAGAAAGGCGCACGTCCTGGAACGGCGCACCGTCTGCGCGGCGGATGCGAACCGGAAAGGTCCAGAGTTCGTAATCACTGTCCCAGGAACGTGCGGTGCGGTCGCTGGTGTAGATGTAGCTCTGTCCCCAGCGCCAGGTAAGGCCACGCAGCCAGTGGCCGCCGGGTTCCACCGGATGATCGAATGGTTGGCGAAAGATCGGCATGTTTTGCGGGCGACGGCGCAAGGGCACGAAG
>CAZTYG010000269.1:0-3579 GCA_964617445.1 uncultured Blastochloridaceae bacterium | reverse complement strand
CACCGTCGTCCTCGTCGGTTGTCTCTTCGGATTCGTGCTGAGCGCGACCGCCGCTCCGGAAGGTGCGCTCCCGGAAGCCGAGCAGGTGGAACTGACGGAGCGGTTCGCCGCGCGGCACAGGGAGATTGCAACGTTGGGCTGCCGCTTTGTGCAACGCATCCGCCTGCCGGACTCGACCCGGACGCTGGAGAGTTCGGGTCGGATGTTTTTTAAGAATCCGGGGTATCTACGCATCGCGTTTGCGGAGCCGTGGCAGGAATGGCTGTTGATGACTCCGTCGGATGTGGTCCAACAACAGGGCATTGGCCCGATCTCGCGCCGGACGGTGAAAACTTCTGCGGACCGGGGGGCTTATGGATTCCTCTACGACCTGTTGCGCGGAGAGGTGGAGGGTTTCGAACGGGATTATCACACCCGCATGTTCCGCGGGGAGGAGGAAGGCCCGGTGGTCCGGGTGCGGTTGACTCCGCGCGAGGCCGCGGCCGGTCTTCCACGCTCGGTGGAGACCGTGCTGGATGATGGCGGCATGCGGTTGCGTTCCGTCGAAATCGAATTTCCCGACGGTGGAGGGTTGTCACTGCATTTGGAGGATATGGAAACGGGGATCGATATTTCTCCGGGGACATTTGCCGCGCCCGCGCCGCTTCCAGACCCTTCCACCCGCCGCCGCTGACCACTATGAACCGCATCACCCCCCACGGCCCCGGCTTTTCATTCATCGATACGGTGGAGTCCATTGACGATACCAAGTTGCGCGGGCGCAAATATCTGGACCCCGGCATGCCGTTTTTCGAAGACCATTTTCCGGGCGAGCCGTTGATGCCGGGGGTGCTGTTGGTAGAGGCGTGCGCACAGACCTGCGGGGCATTATGGGGTCGGCGACACGGCGGGGCAGAGATGGAGCGCTACGCACTGGCACAGGTGGGGGAATTCCGGTTTCGTGAGCCGGTGCTTCCGGGGGCTGAGTTGGTGATCGATGTGGAGCTGGAGAAGGATTTCGGCTCGCTGGCACGGTTCAAAGCAGCGGTGCGGGTAGATGAGCGGGTGGCGGCTCAGGGGGTGTTGACATTGGCGCGAGCGGGCGACAAGGTATGATATTCATTCAGCGTGGGAGGGTCGGACTCCGCTGCGCGCTGCTCTGTGAGAATCGACGTGGGGAGGGAAACTCACCCTACAAGCTAGGTCCCGGCGGCTATATCCGCCGAAAGACGGCGTTTCAGCACTTTTTAGACGGCCTCTCAGATTTCCACCACCGGTGGATACAATGCACGGGCGTGCGTGCATCGTGAAACTCAACGATTACCGCACAGGCTTTTGCAGCAGGCGCATGAGAGCGGAACGATCGGGCTTGCCGCGGCAGGTGCGTGGCAACGTGCAGACGGTCGTGATCAACGCCGGGATTTTCCACGCGGGCAGGATGCCAGCAAGCAAAGCGCGGAGTTGGTCGGCGGGCATATCCGTTTCGGCGACGGTGGCGAGGCGTTCACGTCGGCCGTCGCGTTGGATGGTGGTCCATGAGTCGGCAACGCCGGGGATGCCGCACAGGGCGCGGTCGATCTCGGCGGGCGGAACTTTTTTACCACCGATATTGGCGACCTGTCCGGCGCGGCCGAGGATGACCAGCTCGCTGTATTTGTTCCATGCGCCGAGATCGGGCAGCAAGCGGCTGCCACGCCGACCGGTGACAGCGGCTCCGGCGACGCGGACCCGTCCGCCGCGTGCGAGGGTAATGGTGACGCCGCGCATGGGTTTGCCAATTCCGCGACCGGTCATTCCCGCGCGTCCGGTGCGGTCGTAACAGATGCCGCCGGTTTCGCTGGCACCGTAGAAGTTGTGGACCGGAATGTGGAATTTTTCATAGAACGCCCGGGCCAGTTCGGGCGGCAGCGGCGCTCCGGCGGAGATGACCAGACGCAACGGCTTCAACGAGCGGACCGATGGGGACTCCGTCAAGAAACGCAGCACAGCTGGAACCGTGGGAAAGACGGTGAGTCGGTGGCGGCGCACCCAGTCAGGAATCTGGGCGGGGGTGAAGGACTCCGCGCACCAGACCGGAATGCCGCGCAGGATCAGCGGCATGATGAGATTGCCGAGAGCGTAGGAATGGCCGAAGGGGATCAGGCCGAGTTGGCGATCTTCGCGGCGAATGCCCATGGTGCTCATGACCTGGGTGCCGTCGGCGACAAGATGGTCGACGCGGCAGCGCACGGCGGTTCCCGTTCCGGTGGTGCCGGATGTGGTTTTGACGCAGGCCAGCGACGGATGGCGCGGAGTGCCGGGGAGGATGGGAACGGGCTGGTTGTTGGTGAGCAAAAACGCGCAGCGGTGGGCGGCGGCCGCTGCGGCACGCCCGCTTACGGGCAGCCATGCGTCGAGCAGGACCGGAACCGCGCCGAGTTTTTGCAGGGCGAGAAAAGCGGATATCCAATCCGCCCGGTTGGGCATAGCCAACGCCACGAGGTCGCCGCGGCGGATGCCGGTCCATTGGCCGGCGAGACTGGCGGCGGTCTCTGTCAGCGCGGGACCGGAGAATGTTCGCGATGGTGACTGCTCAGACTCCAGTTCCGTCACAGCCCGCGACGCGCGCGCGCCGCGTGCGAGCCATGCCTTCCACAAGTCTTGCGCCATATCCATCCATTAGCCGCGTCCCGGAATGCGGACAGTCCAAAATCCGGGCGGTGTGCCGTGACGGAAGGAGAAATTTCCCTCAGAGGCCGTTTAAGAGGCCGTCTAAGGAAATATTCACGCCCCATGATGCAAGTCTTGTCAATTTTTGATAAATGGCGCTGAGCGCCGTCAGGAGATGCTGGTGTTTTTGGTGATGCCGAAATTTTCGATGCGTTTGCGCAGGGTGGCGCGGGTGATGCCGAGCATTTTGGCGGCCTGGACCTGGTTGCCGTCGGTGTCGGCCAGGGCGCGGACGATGAATTCGCGCTCCATGTAGTCGAGGAGCTTGAGGGAGGGATCGGCTTTGGCTCGGTCGAAGAGCAAGTCCACCGGGTCGCCGCCTCCGGCGGCGGAGACCGGAGCGCCGCCGTCCACAGTCATGGAGGATGCGGTCGGGGACGGTACGCGGGTGACCTCGTCGGGGAGATCGGTGAGGGTGATGGTGTCGCCATTGGCCAGGACGGAGGCGCGCTGGATGCAGTTCTCCAACTCGCGAACGTTGCCGGGCCAGTGGTATGCGGCGAGGGCGGCGAGGGCCTCGGAGGCGATGCGGGAGGGTGCGGAACGGTTGCGGGATTTCCACTTGTTGATGAAGTAGGCGGTGAGCACGGGGATGTCGGCGAGCCGTAGGCGGAGGGGGGGAAGGGTAATGCTAACAACGTTGAGACGGTAGTAGAGGTCCTCGCGGAATTCTTTTTTCTGGCAGGCCTGCCAAAGGTCGCGGTTGGTGGCGGCGACGATGCGAACGTCGGTTTTGATCGCTTTGTTGCCACCGACGCGGTTGAACTCGCCGTCCTGGAGGACGCGCAGGAGCTTGGACTGGACGGCCAGGGGCATCTCACCGATTTCGTCGAGAAAGAGGGTGCCACCGTCGCATTGTTCGAATTTGCCGATGCGCTGGTTCATCGCACC
>CAZTYG010000268.1:0-3589 GCA_964617445.1 uncultured Blastochloridaceae bacterium | reverse complement strand
ATCCGGCCCCTCCCCTGCCCCGCAGGCCGGAGGTTTTGACTTCGTCCTTGATGGCTTGCTGCTCCTGGCCGAAGGCTTTCTTCAAATCCTCATAACCACCATTCTTGATATAGCAGTCGATGTCGTTGGTGTAGCCCGGAGCGTCAATGTTCCGGAAAATCATGCGGTATTCTTGGGCGGGCATGGCGGGTTCAGTTGTGCTTTTGGAGAAGTTCGGAGACTTTGACTTCATCAACGGCCTCGTGGAAATCGTCGTTGACCATGACCACGGGTGCGGTGCCGCAGGAGGCGAGGCATTCGACAAACTCGATGGTGTATTTGCCGTCAGGACTGTGCATGGGGCCGTGGGAGTCGCCCTGGGCACCGGTTTTCTCGACGAAGCAGGCGTGGGTTTTATCGGCTCCGCCCAACTGGCAGGAAAGGGTGCGGCAGACGCGGATGTGGTGGGTGCCGAATTTTTCCTGGCGGAACATGGGGTAGAAGGTCACCAGTTCGAGGATGTTGATCGGTTGGAGGTCGAGCTTGGCGGCGATCCACTCCATGGCCTGCTCGGAGATGTGGCCGAAACGTTCCTGCCAGAGATGGAGCAGCGGCAGCGCGGCGCTGCGTTTCGAGACAGGATAATGACGAATGGTTTCGTCCACCTTACTCTCAAATTCAGCCGGAATGGATACGGGGGCGCTCATGTCATTTCCCGAATTTACCGGACTTGGCGGATACTTGGTTGTTGATGAAGTTAACCACCACTTCGGTCTCGCCGTGTTCGTAGTAGTAGGTGGTGCCGCGCAGGCCGAGGATTTCGCCGGTCTCGACACGCTTGGGTTTGCCCAAAATGGCGACCACTTCCTCCTCGCTCATGCCGTGTTTGACCTGGGTGAGGTTTTCGTTGGTGAGCTTGGACCCGCAGGCGGCCAGCACAAATGCCAGCACGACCACGAAGCAAAACTGGGAAAAGCCGGAAAAGTAACCACGAATGGACACGAATGAACACGAATAGGGGCCGAGGGGGACGCTTCGCGATCCCCGTCCTACAACGGATTCTGATTCGTGTAAATTCGTGTTCATTCGTGGTTGCATTGATTTTGTGGTTTTCATCGGTCGCATTCTCCCATGACGAAGTCGAGGCTGCCTAAGATTGCCACAACATCGCTGATGCTGTGGCGGGGAAGGAGTTCGGAAAGGATGCTGAGATTGACGAAGGACGGGGCGCGGATTTTGAGGCGGTGCGGGGTGCCGCCTCCCCTGCTGTTGATGTAGAAGCCGAGTTCGCCCTTGGGGTTTTCCGCACCGAAATAGACCTCGCCGGCAGGGGTGTTAATGCCCTGGGTGACGATCATGAAGTTCTGGATCAGCTCCTCCATTTTGGTGAGGGTGTCGTATTTCTTGGGAAGGATGTTGCGCGGGTCATCGACAAACACGGGACCGGAGGGAAGTTTGTCAACGGCCTGGCGCAGAATGCGGACGGACTCGCGCATCTCGCACATGCGGACCTGATAACGATCATAACAGTCGCCGATGTGACCGACGGGGATGTCGAACTCATATTGCTCGTAGCCGAGGTAGGGATGGTTTTTACGCAGGTCGAATTCGACGCCGGAGCCGCGGAGATTGGGGCCGGTAAGGCCGTAGTTGATCGCAACCTCACGGGGAATGACGCCGACATCCCTGGTCCGGCCAAGAAAGATGGGATTGCGGCTAAGGAGATTGTCCACTTCGTCGAGTTTGGTGGGGAACTGGTCGAGAAACTCGCGCAGTGCGGGAAGGAATCCTTCGGGAAGGTCGCGGGCCAGACCGCCCACACGGGTGTAGCTGGTGGTGAAGCGCGCGCCGGTGAGCAACTCGATGAGGTTGTAGAGTTTTTCACGCTCGAGGAACGTGTAGAGAAAGACGGTCATCGCGCCGCAGTCCATGGCGTAGGCGCCGAGGCCCAGCAGGTGGGCGGAGATGCGGGCCATCTCACAACAGATGACGCGAATGCCCTGCGCGCGGGGGGGCAGCTCGTAGCCCATCAGTTTTTCCACGGCGCAGGCGTAGGCGACGTTGTTGGCCAGCGGAGCGAGGTAGTCGAGCCGGTCGGTGTAGGGAATAAACTGGGTCCAGGTCATGTTTTCGGCGATTTTTTCGTCGCCGCGGTGCAGGTAGCCGACATCGGGATCGGCCTTGGTGATGATCTCGCCGTCGAGCTCCAGCACGATGCGCAGCACACCGTGGGTGCTGGGGTGGGAAGGTCCCATGTTGAGAACCAGCTTTTCCCCGACCAAGTCCATGGACCGGTCGGCGGCTTCGGCGGTTTTCGCGGCGGCGTCCTTGTATTCGAAGCTCTGCGCTGGACTGAGGGTGGCGGTGTCGCTCATGGGAAAGTCGTAGGGGGGGTCAGACGCGGTCGGCAAATTGTTTGGCGCGGGGCTTGCGGGAGTCGGCGGTGGTGGGGGCGGTGACGAAGGGGCCTCCCTCCAGCGGCGCGGGTTTGGTGAAGGCGATGTCGGGCATTTCGGTGGGTTTGCCCTCAAGCGGAAACTCTTTGCGCAACGGAAAATAAGGATAACCCTCCCACATGAGAATGCGTCGAAGATCGGGGTGGCCGTCGAACTTCACCCCCATCATGTCGTAGGCCTCACGCTCGTGCCAGTTGGCGGTGGCCCAGATGTCGCTGACGGTGGGCACGGTGGCAGTTTCTTCATCGGTCCAGGTTTTTACCCGCAGATGCAGCCCGTGGCCGTAACTGTAAAGCTCGTAAACCGCCGCGAATCGTGGTTCCCCGCCATAGTTGTCCACGGTGGTTACATCGATCAGATAGTCGAAGCCGTCCTCGTTCTTGAGCTGCCGCATCAATTCCTTGAAGACCGCGGGATCGGCCTGCCAGGTGGTCTCGCCGCGGAATTCCGGCAACACGATGAGCTTGCCGGGGAACGCGGACAGGTATTTGGAATTGAGGGAGGCGATGGCGGCCATGATGAAGAAAACGGCTTAGGCGGCCGATTTTTGATCTAGGAAGGATTTTTCGTTGGCGATCTTGTTCTGAAGTTGGATCAAGCCTTCGAGCAGGGCTTCGGGGCGGGGCGGACAGCCGGAGATGTAAACATCGACGGGAATGAGTTGATCAATGCCCTGCAACACCGCGTAGCTGCGATACATGCCGCCGGTGCTGGCACAGGCACCCATGGCGATGCACCATTTCGGGTTGGGCATCTGGTCCCAGATGCGCTTGGTGGCGAGGGCCATCTTATAGGTGACCGTGCCGGCCACGATCAGCAGATCGGCCTGGCGCGGGGAAAAGCGCATGACTTCGGCCCCGAAGCGGGCGATGTCATAGCGGGAGGAGGCCGCCGCCATGAGTTCGATGGCGCAACAAGCCAGCCCCATCGGCATCGGCCAGAGGGAGTTTTTGCGCATCCAGTTGATGGAGGAGTCGAGGGTCGTGAGGATGACATTCCCCTCGATTTTGGAGTTGTAAGCGAGTTCGCCCGTTTGCGACATGCGAACAAACTATGTCAGGAAAGTCCGACTTCAAGGGAATAATCGGGGAATGAGCATTTCTGGCGGGGTAAATTCACCTCTGTGGCCCCTGGGCCGGACCAATCGACGGCAG
>CAZTYG010000267.1:0-3602 GCA_964617445.1 uncultured Blastochloridaceae bacterium | reverse complement strand
TCAGGCGATTTGGGGACAGGGCTAATTACAGCAGATCGCAGATTGGCGGGCGTCCGGAATGGTGTAGGCTTCGTCCGTGGCGAATACCGTTGCCTACAGCCAGCTCCCCCCCTGTGAAGATTTACGCGCGGCTTTGAAATCCGTGGAGGCGATGCCGCTGGTGCCGGATGACTGGGTCATGATCATCACCGACATTGTCAATTCCACTTCCCATGCCACCGCCGGCGCCTACAAAAATGTGAATCTGGTCTCGGCCGCATGCATCGTAGCCGCGCTCAACGCCCTGGGTCGGCGGGACATTCCCTTTATTTTTGGCGGTGACGGAGCACTGCTCGCCTGCCATGAGCAGGACACGGCAACGGTGGCGGGCGCGCTGCTGGGGATGAAAAGGCTGGCGGCAAAAACGTTTTCCTTCGACCTGCGGGTGGGTGCCTACCCGGCGGGAGAGCTACGACGCGCGGGAAGTCCTGTCCGTTGGACCAAGTTGCAGGCCACCCCGGACCTCACCCAGGTATTGTTCGCCGGGCCGGGGGTTGTCGCTTTGGAAACACGGCTGAAGTCGGGCGATTCCGGAGCGGCGGCGGATCACGCGCCGGTGGACCCGGTTCTCGACGGCCTGGAATGCCGGTGGAACGAAGTGCCCGCCCATCACGGAACAATTTTGACTCTTCTGGTGGAGCCGCTGGACCCGGACTCCATCTCCACAGTCTTCGATCTCGCGGAGCAATGCGCCGGTCCGGTCGAACAACGACATCCGCTGCATCCCGCACGCATGCGGCTTTCATTGCGGCCGTCGCTACTCGCACCGGAGTTGAAACTCACCAAAAGCCACTGGAGTTCGGCGCACCGAAAACTGGCGTCCTGGGGGCAGGCGCTATTGATGGCTGTCGGTGAATTCGTGCTGCGCCGTTGCCGCCCGGTTCTCAACGGCGTGGACTGGGGCGCTTACTTCGCCAATTTTCGAAAGTTCAGCGACAGCGAAAAGTTCTGCGGCATGCTTTCGATGGTGCTGTCGTGCGAACCGGAGGCGGCGGACAGGCTGACCGCCGGTCTCGACGAATTGGAGCGGGCCGGACGGCTGCGCTACGGCTCGCACCGCTCCCACGCCGCGTTGCTCACCTGCATGGTGCTGGACCGCGACACCCGTCACTATCATTTCATCGACGGCGCCGGCGGTGGCTACATTCGTGCCTCCTCGGAATGGAAACGGAAACGACCGGTTTAGGTCACTCCCACTCGATGGTGGCCGGGGGCTTTGATGAGATGTCGAGGACGACGCGATTGACGCCGTTGACTTCGTTGATGATACGGTTGGAGATACGGGCGGTGAGGTCGTAGGGCAGACGCGACCAATCGGCGGTCATGGCGTCCTGGCTTTCCACGACACGCAGGGCGATGGTGAAGTCGTAGGTGCGTTCGTCGCCCATGACCCCGACGCTGCGGACCGGAAGCAGGACGGCGAAGGACTGCCAGACCTTGTAATACCAACCGGACTTTTTCATTTCTTCGACAACGATGGTGTCGGCGTTGCGGAGAATTTCGAGGCGTTCGGGCAGGACGGGGCCGAGGCAGCGGACGGCAAGTCCGGGGCCGGGGAAGGGCTGGCGCCAGACCATTTCTTTGGGTAGACCGAGGGCCTCGCCGACCTGGCGAACTTCGTCTTTGAAAAGCATGCGCAAGGGCTCGACGAGTTTGAATTTCATGCGTTTGGGCAGGCCGCCGACATTGTGGTGGGATTTGATGAGCGCGGCGGGATTGCCGTCGATGGGAACGCTCTCAATGATGTCGGGGTAGAGGGTGCCCTGACCGAGGAATTTGGCGGCACCAACGGAACGGGTGGCTTCTTCGAAGACACGGATGAATTCCGTGCCTATGATCTTGCGCTTGCGTTCGGGGTCGGTGGTTTTGCCGAGTTTGGAAAGAAAGCGGTCAGCGGCATCGACCACTTTGAGCTTGAGGCCCAGGCCCTCGGCGAAAATGCGGCGGACACTGGCGACTTCATTGGCACGCATGAGGCCGTTGTCCACCAGAATGCAGACCAGTTGGTTGCCGATCGCTTTGTGGAGGAGCGCGGCGGCGACCGAGGAATCGACCCCGCCGCTGAGGCCGAGAATGACGCGTTCTTTGCCGACATGCGCGCGGATTTCGTCGATGCTCTGGTCGATGAAGGACTTGGTGGTCCATAAGGGTTTGCAGCGGCAGACGCGCAGGACGAAGTTTTCGAGGATGACTTTGCCCTTGGGGGTGTGGGCGACTTCGGGGTGGAACTGGAGGCCGTAGGTGCGGTCCTTTTGAATGACGGCGAAGGGGGAGTTGTCGGTGCGGGCGACCGTGCGAAAACCGCGCGGGAGTTTAATGACTTTGTCGCCGTGGCTGTTCCAGATGTCGAGGACGGGCGGGAGTTTGGTCAGAAGTTCGCAGCTTTGCAGGGTTTGGAGCTTGCCGTGGCCGTATTCGCGGGCGGTGCTTTTCTGGACTTGGCCACCCAGATGATGGGCGAGAAGTTGCATACCGTAACAGATGCCGAGCATAGGCAGGTCGAGCTGGAAGACGGCGGGGTCGGGTTGCGGGGAGTCCTTGCCATAGACACTGGCGGGGCCGCCGGAGAGGATGATGCCTTTGGGCCGCATGGCGGCGATCTCGGCTGCGGGGGTGGAGTAGGGTACGATCTCGGAATAGACCCGGCACTCGCGGATGCGGCGGGCGATGACTTGGGTGTATTGGGAGCCGAAGTCGAGAATGAGGATGCGGTCCTTGGGTTCCATGAAAAGGGTCTTTCTAATTGCGTGTTGAAGTTTTTACCGGTTCGCGCAGCACGTGGGCGGTGACCAACCGGGCGTCGCAAGCCGGGCATCTTATGCGTCTTGCCCGTCCGGACTCAACGCGGAAAACATGGTCGCAAAACGGGCAGACGGCGGTGGGCCGCGCCTTGCGATGCATTTGGCGTTCGCGCCGCCATGTCATCATCCACAAAATCCAGATGATCCCCAGAAAGAAGGTGACATAAAGCGCGAATAGTCCGTGCAGGGAAACGGTCACGGCGTCCTCCGTTCGGCGGGGGGCTTTTCTTTCAAGTCCCAGAAAACGATGATCCGACCCCACTGGATGTCGCCGCCTTCTTCCAGTGCCCGGAATCGCCAACCCCGGATATTCTGAATCGCTGCGGCATCCACGGTGGGCTCGCCGCTGCTTTCCTCCACCATCAGGTGCTCGACCATGCCATCGGTGTTCACCCCCAACGCCAGAACCGTTGCGCGCAGGGAAAGATCGGTCCGGGGCTGCGGCAGCTCGCTGGAGATTTCGATGGGGCGCGCGGCGAGCGATCCGGTGATGCGATGGGTGGTGCCCCCGAGCGGCGGCGGGCTCTCCAAAGGCACTGGTTGCCGCACGGGCATGGCACCGGCGGGAATCTGCTGCCGGACCCGTTGAGCGAGGTCGCCGGGCAGATCGCGGGTAAGTTCGGGTGCCGCCGGGGCGGGACGCGGAGCGAGGTCGGGTAGAGCCATCGGTGCGGGCAACTGCTGGGGGACTTGCAATTCCGGTAGCGGAGAACGCGGGAATGCCACGGCACCCGGATCGCGCCATTCCAACCAGATCAACGG
>CAZTYG010000266.1:0-3604 GCA_964617445.1 uncultured Blastochloridaceae bacterium | reverse complement strand
CTTCGAGGTTGCCGTAGATTTGCGAAAGATTGTTGCCCACCACCCGGTTCAGCGCGGCGGCGCTGGATGACGGCTGCAGGAACTTGGTGGTCTCACCGGCCGCGATCGAGAAGTCCTGCCAGTTGATGATGACTTTGTTGCTGCCCTGGGTGATCGACAGCGTCCCGCCACGACCTGCTCCCCGCTCGGATTGGCAAACACCGCCACCGGCCCCACTTGAAACACCAACATCAATCCGATCATCGCCCAGCGCATCCCGCGATGCAGCACGCCGGCGATTCCTGATTCTGATTCCAACAACATTCTACGTTTCATATGGTGCTTCCTTTTCATGGGCCAACATGGACAGAACCATGCATGCATGTGATGCAATGCATACTTTCTACCCCCCCGGCTTTCGCCTAGTTAAAGGACTTTTGGCCCGCTCGTCCAGCAGAAGGTGACACTTTCTTCGACCTCATGCCGACCTTCTTTATTTACGCGTATATACGTAAAAATTGACAGCGTGAAGACCTTTGAAGGCTTTGGAGTGCGACGTTATGCACCTCACGGAGGGTCTCCGGCCCGGAGACCAGGTCGGTTGACGGTGGTATGGCATTCCCCTCAGAGGCCGTGTTGGTCGGCCCGGTCTCGCAGCGCGAGACCCTCCAACTATTTTCCGAGCTTGGCGGCGAAATGGCGGCGGACGGTGTCGTAGGCGAGTTTGGGTTGGCGAAAGCCATCGACGATGCCTTTGTCGTTGATCTCGCGCGGACGGCGCACCGCCCAACCGGGATCAACCCGCACATCGCAGAACTGCCAGATGAACGCACCGCTCACTTTGGGATGGTTCATGATCACCTCCAACAATTCGTCGATCAATTCCGCCTGCCGGTTTTCGGAAAACTTGGAGCGGCGGCGCATGTCGATGTATCCCGGGATGGCACCGGCACCAAATTCACTGAAGATAAAGGGTTTGCCCGCCCCGCCGTTGGCCGCTGCGTAGGCGATATAATCATCGGCTACCGGGCCGACCGGATTGTCACTGTACCAGTTGGGGTAGATATTCCAGGAGATGATGTCGGGCAGGTCCTGGCAGATGTCCTTGTGACGTTTGCAACTGGCAAAAGTGGTGGGACGCGAGCGGTCGAGGGATTCGACCTGCTGGAATTGTTCGGCGTAGAGTTCGCGCCCTTCGGGCAGATCGCTGACACATTCGTTGAGAATGCCCCAGATCACGATGGAAGGACGGTTGAAATGCCACGCGATCATCTCGTCGATGCAATCACGGCACTGATCACGAAAACGCGGATGCTGCATCGCTTCCATGCCGAGTCCGCGGGCGTGATTTTCTTCCCAAACCATCAGACCGAACTGGTCGCACAGGTCGAGAAAACGCTCGTCGTTGGGATAGTGGCTGGTGCGGACCGCGTTGCAGTGGAGGTCGCGCATGATCAGAATGTCCTGGTACATGATCTCCAACGGCATCGCACTGCCGTGCAGGGTATGATCTTCATGACGATTGAAGCCCTGTAGGAACACGGGGTCGCCATTGAGAAACAGACGGTCGCCGCGACATTCAAAAACCCGGAAGCCGATGCGGTCGATCCAGTCGTCGAACACCTCCCCGCCGCCATCCGCCAGCGTGGCGGTCATAAAATAGAGGTTCGGAGCATCCGGTGACCAAGTCTGGAAATTCGCGCCCTGAGGCACCCAGGTCTCGCGTATCTCGGTGACTCCCGTCGAAAATTCCTGGGCGGGAAAGGAGAAGGTGTGTCCCCCCACTTCCACCGCGAGGGTCGCCTGTTCCGGCGCGCCGATGTTTTCGACGAAGGCATGCAGCCTGAGTCCCCATGCGCCATCGGCATTGCGAATCGGCGTAGCTTGGACGCGGTTGATGAACAACGGCCGCAACGGGCAGTGCACTTCGGCGGGGCGGCTCACGCCACCGTAGTTGTAATAATCATTGGAAACATGCAGCGCCGAGATTTCGCCGTGCTCGTTGCTAATATGGACCAACAACTCATGCTCTCCCGCCGGAATGATCCCGGCGTGGAGGGCAAACGGGGTATAGGCATTGTGATGGCCGCCGATCTCCCGGCCATCGATCCACACCCTGGCCGTGTGCGACACGCCACGGAACACCAGACGAACCGGTCCCTCCCGGTCGGTGCGAAACACCCGGCGCGCCACCGCCTGGCCGCGATATGTCTCCAGTCCGGGAATCGTCTCCCAAACCGACGGCACCAGATAATCATGGGCCTCGCCGACCCTCCAGTTTGCCGGCTCGATTTGCCTCCCCTCTCCGGGAACATGCAGGGTCCAAAAGCCGTCTAGTGATTGCGTCGGACGAACGACATGGGCATCAAACAAACGCGCGGGCATAAGTTGGCCACCATGGCGACGAACCGAACAATATCAACTGTTATTCTTCGTTCTTTTTATGAAGAAAAAAAGTCTCTTGCAAAAAAATGCAATGTGCTTGTGTGTTGAACCTCCCGCTCCAATGGCTAGTCCCGCCACTCGCAACTCGTAACTCCGTCATCCGCCTCCCCAATCTGTCATTGCCTTCTGATACTGCTCTTCTCTAGCATGGATATATGTCAAAGGATACGGACAATCGCCATACCAGTGACGCACCGGCACCATCCATCAAGCCGTTGTTTGGAAAGACCAAGAAAGAGCGGGTGTATCAGGGGCTGAAGCAGGGCATCCAGTCCGGTGCCTTCCCTCCAGGTTCCTATCTGCCCACGGCCCGTGAATTGGCCAAGGAATACCGGGTGAGTATCACCCCCGTCTATCAGGCCATCGAAGCTCTGGTGGCCGAATCCCTGGTCGAAACCCTGGCAGGATATGGCACCCGTATTCTCGAGCCGGGTCAGGCGGGCACGACGCTGCGCCGTCCGCTGATCGAGGTGCTGACCACGTTGAAACTGGTGGATGACAAGCCCCACTTCAAACACCATCTGCCCGCGGTGCAGGAGCAAATGATCATCCATTTGCGCGAGACTTCCGGCCTTCGCATCAGCCTGGCCACCCTGGATCGCGAGGACCATGAGCAGAGCATGCTCCACTTCATTGCCGAAGGCCACCACACCCGTCCAACCGTCTTGGCATTCTCCGAACCGGAGGTGTTTTCCGATCAGGTCGAACAAAGTTTGATCGCCCTGCAGAAAAAGGGCACGGCCATTGTCTATCGCGCCTCGCGCAAGCTGTGCCCCGGTTTCGACCGGGTTCAATCCGCCTTCGACCAGGGTCAGGCCGACCTCACCCGCCATCTGCTCCAGTCCGGTCACCGGGAACTGCTGCGGGTGGCCATTGATCTCAATCCGTTCTATGAGCAGCAGAAGCAAAAAGGCTTCCTCCAGGCCATGCAGGAGGCCGGAATTTCCGGCGGGCAGGCGGCCGAGGCCACTTGGGAAATCGGCCCCGAGATCCTCAATTCCAAGCCCATGGACCGGGTCTCCCATTTGATCGGTCGCCTCACCATCGAACTGCGCAAACGCAAGGTCACCGCCATCATGGCCCCCGACGACCCCTGGGTCGCCCCGTTCCGCATCGCGCTGGATTACCTCAACCGCTCCGATATCACCGTGGTGGGCTACGACGATCTCTGGGAGGAGGC
>CAZTYG010000265.1:0-3623 GCA_964617445.1 uncultured Blastochloridaceae bacterium | reverse complement strand
CGGCGCAGAACCCAGAACCTCGTCGGCGGCGTCGCCCCCGTCCAATGCCAGAACTTCTGCATGGGCAACGTCACCCTCGACCCCAACGGCGGCCAGGTCCCCTGGCACAACCAGAAACAGGAGGAAATCTACTTCGTCGTGGAAGGCACCGGCGAAATGTGCCTCGGCGAAGAAAAGCAAACCGTCACCTCCGGCCAGGCCGTTTACATCCCCCCCGGCGTCTTCCACCAGCTCACCAACATCGGCGACACCCCCCTGCGCATGATCTACTGCTACGGCCCCGCCGGCGACGTCGCCCACTGGAAACAGGAACTCGAAGGCACCCTCCCCAAAGCAGGCATCGACGCCCCACCCCTCCCCGAAGGGGCCCAACCCCAATGCACAGAGAAGCCAAAATAGCCGCAAAGAGGCATAAAACGCACAAAATAAACCACGTAATGCACACTTCAAATTGTTTGGCACTCATGCGTAGTATTCAGGGCCATGAAAAAACCCACCATATACCAACTATGCGACGAAGTCCGGGAAACCGCCTTTGCCATCCACAAGTATCACCGCCACGGCCACTTGGAGAAGATCTATGAAAACGCCCTCGCCAACAGACTTGGCAAAAGGTCCGTATCGGTTATCCAACAACACCCCCTCCATGTCTACGACGAGGACGGAACGATTCTTGGTGAATATTTTGCCGACTTGTTCTCATCAATAACAGCCTGATCGTCGAAATCAAAGCATGTAAAAACCTTGTCGAAGAACACACCGCCCAACTGCTCGGCTACCTGCGATCATCCCGGATCGAACATGGGTTACTAATCAACTTCGGATCACCCAAACTACAAATTAAAAAATACATCCTCGGCCAATCAGAAGCATAAATCTGAATTTTGCGCCTTTTTGCGGCCAATCACTCCTATGAAAACACACACCATCGGCATCATCATGAACGGCGTCACCGGACGCATGGGCACCAACCAGCACCTGATCCGCTCCATCGACGCGATCATCAAACAGGGCGGCGTCCGCATCAGCCCCAACGAAGTCATCATGCCCGACCCCATCCTGGTCGGACGCAACGAGGACAAACTCAAAGCCCTCTGCGCCCGCACCAGCGTCACCAAGTGGACCACCGACCTTGAAAGCGTGATGAACGACAAGGCCTACCAGGTTTACTTCGACGCCCAGACCACCGGCCGCCGCGCTGCGGGCGTCCACCAGGCCGTCGCCGCCGGCAAACACGTCTATTGCGAGAAACCCACCGCCGTCGATACCAAGACCGCACTCGAACTCTACCACCTCTGCAAAAAAGCCGGGGTCAAGAATGGCGTCGTCCAGGACAAGCTCTGGCTGCCCGGCATGCTGAAAATCAAACGCCTCATGGAAAAGGGCTTCTTCGGCAAAATTCTCTCCGTCCGCGGCGAATTCGGTTACTGGGTGTTCGAAGGCGACACCGTCCCCGCCCAGCGCCCCAGCTGGAACTACCGCAAGGAAGACGACGGCGGCATCATCGTCGATATGCTCTGCCACTGGCGTTACGTCCTCGACAACCTTTTCGGCGAGGTCAAATCCCTCTCCTGCCTCGGTGCCACCCACATCCCCCAGCGCATCGATGAACAGGGCAAACCCTACAAGTGCACCGCCGACGACTCCGCCTACGCCACCTTCGAGCTGGCCGACGGCGTCATCGCCCACTTCAACTCCTCCTGGACCGTCCGCGTCCGCCGCGACGACCTGCTCACCCTGCAGGTCGACGGCACCCACGGCTCCGCCGTCGCCGGACTCCGCGAATGCCGCATCCAACACTACGGCAACACCCCCCGCCCCACCTGGAACCCCGACATCCCCCAGCCCATCGACTTCTACGAAGGCTGGTCGCTGGTGCCTGAACAAGAATCCTACGACAACGCCTTCAAGGTCCAATGGGAACTCTTCCTGCGCCACATCGCGCTCGACGAACCCTTCCCATGGAGCCTGCTACAGGGCGCCAAAGGCGTGCAACTCGCCGAACTCGGCCTGCAAAGTTGGGAACAACGCAAGTGGCTCGACGTCCCCGCTCTCACCTGAGCGGGTCGCGCCTAGATCTGATTTGCGGCGGGGAGGGCGGGACTCTGTGCCCGCCGGGGGCGGGTGCTCGTCCACAGCACCCAGGGGGACGGAGGCCCACCAACCCGGCAACAACCTCACTTCGGACGTTGCAACGGAAAAAAAATCACATCACGAATCGACTCCGCTCCGGTCAATAACATAGCCAGCCGGTCGATACCCAAACCCAGCCCACCGGCCGGCGGCATCCCATGCTCCAATGCCAACAAAAAGTCCTCGTCCAGCTTCTGCGTCTCCGCTCCCGCCTGCTCCAACAGGCGTTGACGCTGTGTGAGCGGATCATTCAACTCGCTGTATCCTGGCGAAATTTCCTGGCTGTTGATGATCAACTCATACACATCCACCACCGAGGGATCATCGCGATTGACCCGCGCCAACGGCACCAATTCCTTCGGCAGGTGCGTCACAAACAACGGGTTTCGCGTCACAGCTTCCACTTTTTTCTCAAATACTTGATTGGTGACCTCGTAATCCTCCATGCCCGGATGCAATTCCACTCCCATCGCCTCCGCCTTCGCCCGGCGTTGATCCGGGCCCAGGTCGAACCAGTCCTCGCCCGCCGCTTCGCAAATGCACTGACGATAAGCTTTGCGCGGCCACGGCGGGGTCAGATCGATGGTTTCACGCGCCGAACCGCTCTCATCCTTCTCCGACCCGGCCAGCGGCACCTTCAGCCCGCCGACCAATACCGTCGCCAGATGCGTGATCAACCCCTCCACCAGCCCGGCCATCGATTCGTAATCCGCGTAGGCCCAGTAGGCCTCCAGCATCGTGAACTCCGGATTGTGTTTGCGCGAAATCCCCTCGTTACGGAAATTCCGGTTCAACTCAAAAATCCTCTCGTATCCGCCCACCAGCAACCGCTTCAAATACAACTCCGGGGCGATGCGCAGGAACAGCGGGATATCCAGCGCCTTGTGGTGCGTGGCGAAGGGTTGCGCCGCCGCCCCACCGGCCACCGCCTGCATCATCGGCGTCTCCACCTCCAAAAATCCACGTTCTTCCATATAACGCCGTATCTCCCGCACCATCACCGCCCGAATTGTCAGTCTAGCCCGCGCCTCCGCGTTGCCCACCAGGTCAAGATATCGTTGGCGATAACGCTGCTCCACATCGGTCAGCCCGTGCCACTTCTCCGGCAGCGGACGCACCGACTTGCTTAAAAATTCGAAGGTCTCCACGTGCACCGTCTTCTCCCCCGTGCGCGTCTCGAACAACGTCCCCTCCACCCCGATGAAATCGCCGATGTCCACCAGCTTGAAGACCTGCTGCCGAGTCTCGTCCAGCGACTTGATTTGTATGTAGACCTGGAACCGACCCTGCTGGTCCGCCAGATGTAAGAAGTGGCTCTTGCCCATGTCCCGGTGCGACACCACCCGCCCCGCGAACCGCACCCGCCGACCCTCCTCATAACGCGCCAGCAGGGAGGTCGACGACTCCGTCCCCGGAAACGCCCCGCCGAACGGGTCCACCCCCAGCGCCCGCAATTCATCCAGCTTCGCACGCCGCAACGCCAACAACTC
>CAZTYG010000264.1:0-3655 GCA_964617445.1 uncultured Blastochloridaceae bacterium | reverse complement strand
CAGATCATCGGGTTGCCACCGTCGGCCGCAGAACCGGGTAATAACATGGATGCCTGCCGCGGCCGCAGGGGCACACCGGAGGGTTGGACCAATTCCAACTGGATGAAGCCGAACAACAACCCGTGCAAGAGAAAAGAGAACACCAAGATCAGGCCGAACCATCTGCGGTCAGGCGGCATGATCTCATGGATCAACTCGCGCGGGGTCACGGCGCGGCGGGCTCCGGATCGGCGGGGGTTACCGGGTCAACCGGTTCCGGCAGGGTGGCGATCAACACGAAAAGGCCCGCCTGCAGCGCCTGGGACATGATGCGGGTGACTTCCCCGTGGGAAACCGCGCGGTCAGCCCGCAGCACCAACGTGGCGTCGTGCTGGTCGCGGGCGATACGCCGGAACTCACGGTCCAACGCCGTGGTCTGCACCAATTGGTCGTTGAGAAACATCAGCGGCGGATCCTGCGCGGTGATGTTGAGGATAAAACGCGCGTCCCGGACGCCACCGTCGGTGAGCCCGCGGGGCGGGTTGACCTGGATGCCGGGCTGAGTCACGAAGGTCGAACTGAGTATGAAAAAAATCATCAGCAGGAGCACGACGTCGATCAACGCGGTCATGTCCAACGGGCCGCGCAGGGGATGGACACTGCGCCTTAGCTTCATGATTTTCCGGCGCCGCCGTCCTTGTTCCCATCCTCTTTGTTACCGTCCTTGCTCTTGCCGGCTGGCGGCAGCGGCCCACTGTCTTCGTCGGCGGGCGGAATCCGTCCGGGTTCCAATGGCGTGGGATCGTTGAGGACTTGGACGATCTCAATGCCGGCACGCTCGATATCGCTGACGATGCGGTTGAGACGGGTGCTGAGGTAATTGAATGCGGAGTAGGCGACGATCGCGACAGCCAGACCGCCCGCAGTGGTGATCAAGGCCTCCCAGATGCCCCCGGCCAAATCACTGATCGGCGCGCTGCCCATCGCCGTGTTCATTTCCATGAATGCCTTGATCATGCCGATCACAGTCCCCAGCAGGCCGAGCAGCGGGGAGATGTAGGCAATGGTCGCCAGCAGACCCAGATGCGACTCCAACCGCGGCATTTGAAGCTGGGCAATTTCCTGGACAAATTCCTTGAGGTCGGACTTGGGTAGGCGGCGTTTGACCAGTGCCGCCTGAACCACGCGCACCGCCGGGCCGTAGGCCTCATCGCAACGATCCACCGCCTCGTCGTATTTTTTCGCCCGAACCAGCGAGGTGACACCCTTGAGGAACTCACCAACGTCGATGGAGCAACGGTGGTAGTAGATCAGGCGTTCGACAAACACGGCAAAGCCGATGACGCTGGCCAGCAGAATGAGCCACATGATGTGGCCGCCAAGCTGGAGGATTTCGAAGATTCCGGTGTTCATTCCGCGGGGGGTGGAACGGAACTACCAGATGAAGGAAGTTTCCTGGGCGACGATTTTTCCGTCGTGGACCAGAGACACCCGCCAGCTGTTGACGTCGCCACTCATGAAGTAGGCATCCCCGGCGACCGAGAAGGTGCCACGCATAGAACCTTTGGCCGATGGAAACGGAATTTCAATGGTGCGGACCTTGTCGCGGGTTTTGGTTTGGCGGTAATCGAAACGCAGGATCACATCGGTGGGTTCGCCGCGGTTGGCCCAACTCACCACGTAGTAGCGGCCCTGGCGCGTGGCCTTCTGGTCGTTGGTGATCGCGCCGTGGTTGAAGTATTTGAACTCGAACTCCAGATCGGGGCGACCTCCGGTCGGGGTCTTTTCGGCGTCGTTGAGGAAATCATGGATTTTGCCGATGCGAAAACGGTCGTCCAACTCTACTGGTAGATTCCATTCCTTGCCTTCGATCTCGCCTGGGGACGGACCAAAGGTAGCCGGTGCGTCGTCCGGCCCGCGCGGAGCGGGTGCGGTCTCTTCGGCCTGCAGTACAAGGACTCCCACCACCAGAGCGGCGGAACAATAGCTTAAGGTCTTCGCAATCATCACGTTAGCCCTTAGAGATAGCCGTATCGATGGGAGGGTGTCAACTCCCGCCGCAGTTTTTCACGGATCAACCCCGTCGAAAAATCCCGTGGTTCCCAGCGAACGCGGCAGCGGCACGGAAAAATCAGCGTCCGGAGTACCCTCCCCTTCGATCTTCAACACAAAGAGTTGTCCCGCCTCGATGGCGGCCCGCTTCTCCCGCACATAAAGCCGTTGAAAGCCCGCCAGGCCTTCGTCCCATGTTTGCCCGTTGACCATTGCGACCCGGTTGCCGACGGCCAGTCCGGCGGTCGCCGCCGCCGATTCCTTCACCACTCCGCGCACCAACACTTTGCCGTCCGCTTCCGTAAGAAACAGCCCGTCCAAAAAGCCGAACTGCACCACCTCCACATCGGAAACATCCGGACGCTGGATGATCAACGCGAACTCCTCGCTGTCGAGCCGGTGCAAAATGGCGCGAAATGCCATCGGGTCCGACCACAGCGTGCCGATCATATTGGCCTCGATGACACGTTGCTTGAGGGTGGCGGCGCGCTCCTGTTCGGTCGGCCCACCGATTTTCGTCGGCATCCGCGAAAACGAACTCTCCAGACGCTCTCTGGCCGACGCCCGCACCTCGAATGTGTCACTGGAACGCGGAATACGAAAAACAGCCCGCGCCACCGTGCCCGCCGGAATCAGCGTGTGCTCCGAGATAAGCACCGGCTCGCCAAACACCACATTCTCCCCCCGAGCCTCCAGCGGAATCGCCTCGCCCAACGATGGAATCAGGTTGCTGCCCTGCATTTCCTCGGCGGCGAGCGGCCCCATAACCATGATCACTGCCCCGATCCATCCCAGAATCCTCTGTATCATGGGCTTACGCTAGCACGGCCTGCGCCTCCTTCCAACCACGATTCCACACCCCCGTTCAACCCCCCGACCTGATAAAAGTGCTTGCCTTTGCGGAGAAAGATTTCTAACTATCAGAATTACAGATAATTATGGCGAATTTAACAAAACGCGACTTGGTCGTCCGGATCAGCAATGAAACCGGCATGGTTCAGCAGGATGTACTGAATGTCATCCAAAAGACACTCGACTATCTCATCGAGAGTTTGGCTGATGGCCGCACCGTGGAGCTTCGTAATTTCGGAGTTTTCGAGATCAAGCAACGCAAAGCCCGCGTGGGTCGCAATCCCAACAAACCCGAAAGCGATGTCCCCATTCCCCCGCGCGCCGTCGTCAAATTCAAGCCCGGCAAAGAAATGAAGGCCAGCGTCTCCCGCCTGTCCGAAAAAATGCTCGCCAACGGCACCGACCCCGCCATCCCGGCCAATTCTCTGGCCGACAACAATTAACGCGCCGGGCCGCAAGCCTCGCCTCCCCCGAACATGGCCTTTCAACGCCTCAACGGCTTTCGCGACCTTTACCCCGCCGACGCCCGCAAACGCGAACACCTCTTCCACACATGGAAGCAGTGCGCCCGCCGCCACGGCTTCGCCCCCTACGACGGCCCCCCCCTCGAATCCCTCGACCTTTACAAAAAGAAGTCCGGCGACGAAATCGTCGGCCAGCTCTACCACTTCACCGACAAGGGCGAACGCGAGGTCGCCCTCCGCCCGGAGATGACCCCCACCCTCGCCCGCATGGTCGGCGCCGTCCACCGCGACTACAAAAAACCCCTCAA
>CAZTYG010000263.1:0-3666 GCA_964617445.1 uncultured Blastochloridaceae bacterium | reverse complement strand
GGATCGTTATCGGGAATATTGTCCCCCGCCCAGTTCGTGGCGGTATTCCAACTGCCGCCGGTATTGGAAACGCCACCGGGTCCGGTCCAGTTGATGATTTGCGCTTGGGCCTGAGACATACCCAAGGCAAGAACACACCCAAGAACGGCAGGGAGCCCCCGCCATTTTCCGCATCCGAAAACGAGGAGTGAGTTACGGGTGAACGAGGAAGGAAGTAAGTTTCTCATTGCTTAAGGCTAAACAGCCCCTCTACAGCGAACAAGGTGAAATGAATATTACACGTAATTTTTCGATTCTTTTTTTGATTTTTCCTAATCAAGGCTTTGGGGAGACGACGAATCGGGGATCCCGGCTGGGTATGGTCGGGATGGCGCGAAACCAAGGTACCGGCCCGCTAGGCGTCGGGATTCACACGAGTGAGAAAACCGGGATTGCTGTCGGAGGAAAGGCGGGGGCAGAGCAGGCAGAATGATTTAGGGGCAGAATCATTCTGGAAGGCGGTCGAAAGTTTCGGGGAACTACGAATTTCGCGAAGAGGTGCGAATGAGGAAACCAAGATCCCTATTCGCGTAAATCCGGGCTATTCGTAGTCAAGAGAATCATTGTGCCCCCCAATGATTCTGCCTGCTTCCAATATTACGTGTCCGATCATATACTGTTTGCTGGATGTGATGCATCATGGCAATGTGTATTTTTATGTTCGAATGCCTATCCCCGAACGCATCCTCGCTCGCATCAACTCTGCACCTCCGCACCCGACTGAAGCAGACATTCGGCCGTGTGCTTTACATCAGCCTGGTCAGTATGGCAGTCACCCCATGGACACCCCTCGTTGCGCAGGAAGGGGTGGAGCGGGCACCGATCACCGTGTATGTCAGCCCGACCGGCAATGACAGCCACTCCGGTCTCTCACGCGAGCAAGCGCTGAAGCAGATTGAGAGTGCGGTGGAAAAAGTGCGGGGTGGGGATACCATCGTCCTGCTGCCGGGAACCTTTTACATACCGGGGACGATCTTGATCAAAGACATCGCCGGGGCTTCAGAAGAACGGCGGCTGACCCTGCGGGCGGATCAGCCGGGCACCACGACCCTGAGTGCGGCCTGGCCGGAAGCGGCTGAAGGCAAGGTGGAGTGGCGGGACGAAGGGGACGGCATCTACAGCGCATCCGAGTCGCCGCGGCGCCAACTCAATGACATGCCCAGCACGACCGTGATGGGCGGATACGAAGACAGCCTTTTGCTGAGATGGAGCACGCTCGACGAACTGAAAAAAGGAGAGGCACTTTGGAACAACAGTCGTACTGGCAAACCTGCGGGGAGCACCTTTAAAACTCCGGGCTATGGCTTTGCGACCCAGGACGGACGCCTTTATGTCCGGCTTCCGGACCGGAGCGATCCGAATGGAAAACGGATCGTGGCCGGCACCAGCATCGCGGGAGGAAGCCGGCATCCGCGCAAAGATGCCGTTCTGGTGGTTGATAACACGCCCGGCATACTGATTGAGGGGATCCGCTTTGAAGGGGCTTATGAAGCCATCGTCATCGAAAACAACAGTGAGGATGCGGTCATTCGCAACTGTATCTTTGAGTGGTGCCATATCGGGATCGTGGTGCCCAAGGGTTCGGTGGTGGAGTGGAACGAGTTCAGCTATTCCGGTCTGCGAAAGCTGATGAACGAGTGCCGGGAACTCAATGGCAGGTTTGATGGCGGAAACATATTCTCCCTGGGCTACCACCATATCTGGATGTTCGGGGCTTTTGTGGGACACACAGGCCCTCCGGGACTCGATGTGGACATCCGCTACAACTACGTGAATCAAGCCTGGGACGGGCTTTGGTTCGGCGGTTTCCGCAACTCGCACTGCCGCCATAACATCTTTCAGGATTGCGTCGACAACGTGGTGGAATTTGAGCAGGCCTACGCCCCGGATTTGTACTTTCACCACAACCTGATTCTGGGTGCTCCCAACGGCGTGATATCCCAGGCTCGTCCGGGCGGAAACATGCTCGGACCGCACTACATCTACCGCAATGTCATTGTCGGCTACGATGACCCCGGCTGGAACAGTTGGACCCTGCTCAAGCTGCGCGGCAAAGGAAAATCCAAAGGTTTTGTCTATCATCATAACCTCTTTTGGGTGGGAAAGAGTTCGCTGTATTGGCGCACCCAGGATAACAAGGATTGGATGGCAGCGCTCAAATCGATGGACTTCCGCAACAATGTGATCATCGCCGAATCGTTATCCTTACCAGATGGGGTTCCCTTTTCCGCCAATCACAACGTGCTGGCCGGTGGGATCGGGGAAAACAAGGATCTGCAGGGGTCCGGGGGGTCCTATGTGGCCCGTGGTATCGAGGCCTTGGGTTTCAAGGATGCCGAGAATTTTGATTTCACGCTCAAGCCGGGCAGCCCGCTGATCAATGCGGGCGAGGTCACACCCTCCAGGTTTGCCGCGGAAATCCAGGAGCGAGTGAAAGACGGCAAGCCGGATGTCGGCCCGTTTGAACTGGGTGAGGTGATGGGTGCCGACTGGCCCCGGCCCCGCCGCACCGTCTTCAATGCCGCTCCGTTTGCCCGCGAAGGCTATGAAATCCGTCTGGTGGAACCGCCGCCAACCCCCGGCGTCCCAAGACCTGCCTCACCACCACCCACCCCAACCGCTGAATAAGGAAAGGAAACGACGCATATGAGTGACATTCATCCAATCAAACCAGGCAGACCCATTCTCATGGGCTTGTTGATGGGCCTTGCCATCCAAACCGTTGCCGTTGCCGCCGAACCGGTGTTCCGGGAGACCTTCAATCACGGAAAAACGTTCAACGATGTCGGCTGGACGCTGCACATCAACCCGGATGCCCAGAACGTCAGCGAGCGCAGTGCCATTGCCCTCACGACCGGCAAGCCGACGAATCTTCCCGCCATCGCCACCGGTGGGCCTGCCGATGAATTGCGCAGGGGCTTTCTCTACGTGCAGGCGGGGAATTCCTTCCTATTGCACCATAACCAGGCCGGTGCGGAGGGGGTGCAGCAAATCAGTTTTTATTACATGCTCAACAGCACGGAGGACAAAGTGCGTGTTGCGGTCCGTCAGGGAGGCCGGTGGTATGTTTCCGACCGGGAGTTTGGTCATGAATCGATACCGGAAAATCCGGGCATCACGCTGGGGGAGAAGGCGGAACTGAAGTGGAAGGAAGCGCGTTGGCGGGAGCTGCCGTTTGAAGCTGGGACGAGCCGTCCCGGCACGGGACGCAAAGGCGAGATCGGCAGCGAAGCCGTGCCCCTGGACTCCGCCGATATCGAGGCGGTGGGCATTTACATGGCCTCCTTTACAGGCCGTCCCGCCTTTGATACGTTCGAAGTGTACGCAGACAAGCTGATCGCCGAAAACAGCGAAAGCGGCAACCCCTGAATAGAGAAATGCCCGGGGGGCCGTTCTTCGGAATGTCGGCGGGATCCATGGTTGACACACCCTGTCAACAGCACCACCTCCCTGCCAATTTTTTATGAAAACATCCAAGCCCGCCCACAACCGTCCGACCACATTCTATGCCGTGCTTCTCTTGTTGGTGGTCTTTCTGGCACCCCTGACACCGGAAGTGCTCGGCAACCCGCCGCCTGTAAAGGACGGCATGGAATTGGTGGAGGTTCACTGGTTGAGCGAAATGCG
>CAZTYG010000262.1:0-3694 GCA_964617445.1 uncultured Blastochloridaceae bacterium | reverse complement strand
ATGCGGTCGATGTGGGGCAGGGGACCGGGGTGGAGGGTTTCGGAAAGAACGGGGGCACCGAGCACCGCGCCGCGGTAGGCTTCCAGTTGGCGGGCGAGCTGGCGGTCATACACGGCGTGGAGGGTGTCGCGCTCCTGCAAAGGCAGGTGGAGGGCGAGGGTCTCCGGGCGCAGGGGGGCGACGGCGTGCAGAAAGATGGCGTAGTCCAGATTCGACCATGGCCAGGGTTGGTCGCCGAGGTCGGCGATGGGGGCGTAAACCAGTTCGGGGATGTCGATGGGCACGTCCGGGTAGTACTCCTCGGCCATGGTAATCAGGGCGTCCTCGCAGGCCTCGAAAAGACCGAGGCGGTGCAGGCTCCAGCCGAGAATCGTCAGCACCACTGCCAGCAGCGCCAGCACGCCATGGGTTTTCCAGCCGGACATTCCGTCCTTTCTAGCGCGCTCCCTTTTTTTGCACAGCCAATTTCCTTTCCGGGGTTGGATTCCAGAAATTCAACCAACTTTTGCTTGCCATGACTTTTTGCCTGCTGCTTACTACCCGGCCCTTCCTATGATTTTGCCATTACTAGCAGCCGCCGTAGCGGGTGGAAAAAGCGGACCGATCCTGCCGATGGATGCCCAGCATATTCCGACCACGGATGCGTGGCTGCTGCCGGTTTCCAATTCGATGTTTTTTACCTGGATCATCGTTTTGGTGATGATCGTGGTGGTGCGCTTGGGCACCCGCAAAATGGAATTGGTCCCCACAGGATTGCAGAATTTCATCGAGGCGATCATCGAGGGCATGCACAACTTTCTGGGTAGCATGCTCGAACCCAAAGTGGTCCGCTGGGCATTTCCTTTCATCTGCTCGTTCTTTTTATTCATCCTCATATCCAACTACTTCGCACTGATGCCAGGCGTGGGAAGCATCGGCTGGGGTGAATTGGCCGACGAGGGCCTTCCGCGCCAGTTGAAGCATGTCGATATCGCCCTGTTCCGCCCGCCCACTGCGGATGCGAACATGACGATTGCTATGGCGTTGGTCTTTTTCGTGATGAACCTCTATTGGGCAGTGCGATACAACTCCCTTGGCGGCCTCGTTCACCACATTTTTGGCGTCAAGGGAGGAATGAAGGGCATCATCGCGCTGCTGCTGGCCCCGGTGTTCCTCGCGGCCGGGTTCATTGAGGTGATTTCCATCCTCATCCGCCCGGTTGCGCTGGCCATGCGCCTGTATGGCAATATCTACGGCGGGGAAACCGTATTGACCACCATGCTCAGTATGGCGGCCGGAGCCGCCGCATTTCCGTTCTATTTCCTCGAACTCATCGTCGCCACCGTGCAGGCGTTGGTGTTCACCATCCTTTGCATCGCTTTTACCGCAGTGTTGTGTTCCCACTCGGAGGACCACGCCCACTAAAAATTTGCCCCAAGGACCATGCCCCAAGATGTGTGGATTGGGTCAACAACCATAAACCAAACAGAATACAGGAGAGAATATGGAAATTACAGGAATGCAGCTCGCAGTCGCCCTCGTCGGTTTCGCCTCGGCCATCGCCGTCGGCATGATCGGCCTCAAAGGTGTGGAATCCATCGGACGCAACCCCGGTGCCTTCACCAACATCCTCATCTTCGGCCTGTTGGCCATGGCCTTCGCCGAAGGTCTCGCCATTCTGGTCTTCTTCGCCGTCAACAAATAATCCGCAGGGCAATCACCCGCAATCCGTCCGCATCATAGGAGAGCAATCACGTGGAAATCTTCGACACACTCGGAATTTACTGGCCGAAGCTCATCGCCCAGATGATCAACTTCAGCTTGGTGGTTTTCATCCTCTGGCGTTTCGCCTACAAGCCGGTCCTGGCTTTGTTGGAGCAGCGCAAGCAGACGATCGCGGACAGTCTGGCCAAAGCGGAACAGATTGAGAAAGATATGGCGGACACCGAAGCCCGGTGCCGCCAGATTCTTTCCGAAGCCAACGAAAAAGCCCGCGTCATGATCGACGAGGACAAGGCCAGCGACGATACCATTGGCGCAAAGAAAATTCAAGAGGCCACCGTCCAGGCCGAAGCGTTGATCAAGAAGGCCGGAGAGGCCGCCGCCCGCGACCGCGACAAGATGATGGCCGAATTGCGCGGTGAGGTCGGCCGCCTGGTCGTCGCCACCACCACGCGTGTGGTCGGCCGGGTGCTCACCCCCGAGGACGAATCCCGTCTCCAACGCGAAGCCTCGGGCAGCGTCGCCGGCAGTAATTGATCAATACAATCATGAAGCTGAACCGCGAATCCCGCCGCACCGCCAAGCGCCTGTTCTCCACCTGCCGTCCCGACGGACGGCTGGACGAGGGCCGTGTGCGCGATGTGCTGGCATGGTTCGTGAAAAACAAACCCCGCCACGCGGCGGGGATTCTTTCTCTCTTCGAACGCATGGTCCGAACCGAAGTGGCCAACCGCACGGCGAAAATCGAGTCCGCAGCCCCGTTGGCCGACCCCGCGCCCGTGGCCCAAGCCGTGCGCGCGCGCTTCGGCGCGGACCTCGCCGTGCAAACCTCCGTCCGCCCCGAACTGCTCGGTGGACTGCGCATCCAAGTCGGTAGTGATGTCTGGGACGGCACCGTCCGCGGCCGTCTGCAGCAACTTGCCAAACAATTTTAAACCCCCAACAACCCCGAACGAACCATCATTATGAGCTCACTTCTCCAGGAAATCGAAGCGTCCATCCAGGGACTCAAAACCGAAGCCACCCGAACCAACGTCGGCACCGTCCGTGAAATCTCCGACGGCGTCGCCAAAATCGAAGGCCTCTCCGACGTCGCCTACAACGAAATGGTGGAATTCCCCGGCGGCACTTTCGGCCTCGCCCTCAACCTTGAGGAAACCGAGGTCGGCGCCATCATTCTTGGCGACTTCGAACACATCAAGGAGGGCGACGAAGTCAAAACCACCGGCAAGCTGCTGCAGGTTCCGGTGGGCAAGGCCCTGCTCGGACGCGTGGTGGACGCCCTCGGTCAGCCCATCGATGGCAAAGGCGCAATTAACGCGGAAACCGCCTACCCCGTGGAAAAAATCGCCCCCGGCATCGTCAAGCGCAAATCCGTCAGCCAGCCGGTGCAAACCGGCATCATGGCGGTCGATGCCATGATTCCGATCGGACGCGGCCAGCGCGAGTTGATCATCGGCGACCGTGCCACCGGCAAGACCACCGTCGCCATCGACACCATCATCAACCAGGCCCGCATCAATCGCGAGGCCGTCACCTCCGGCAACAAGGACTATCGTCCGCTCTACAGCATTTACGTCTGCGTCGGCCAGAAGCGCGCCAACCTCGCCCGCACCATCGGCGTTCTCGAAGAAGCCGGGGCCTTGGAATACACCATCGTCGTCTCCGCCACCGCGTCGGACTCCGCCACCGCCCAATACTTGGCGCCCTTCTCCGGTGCCGCGATGGGTGAATGGTTCATGGACAACGGCATGGACGCGCTGATCATCTACGACGATCTTTCCAAACACGCCGCCGCCTATCGCCAGATTTCGCTCGTGCTCAAGCGCCCCTCCGGACGCGAGGCCTATCCCGGCGATGTCTTCTACCTGCACTCACGGTTGCTCGAGCGCTCCGCCCGCGTCAACGAGAATAACGGCAACGGTTCGCTCACCGCCCTGCCGATCATTGAAACGCAGGCAGGCGACGTCTCCGCCTACATCCCCACCAACGT
>CAZTYG010000261.1:1216-3706 GCA_964617445.1 uncultured Blastochloridaceae bacterium | reverse complement strand
GCATCCGGATCCAGCCGCACCGGGTTTACGGATCGAGCACCTATTTTTTCTACACTGAAGTACACTTCGATCGCGCCCGTGAGATGGTCGTTTCGATCGCTGCCGACGATGCCGCGCAAACCTGGGTCAACGGGGAGAAGCAGGTGAGCCGTGGGGGGAAGACGTCCTACCGCTTGGGAGAATTGCTGCTTCCCATCACCTTTCAGCAAGGATTCAACACCGTCTTGGTGCGTCTTGAAAATTACCCAGGACCCAGCATGTTTTCCGTCCTGCTTTGTCCAGCAGATCAGATCCAACGGCAAATGCGCAATCGGTGATGCTCCTCATTTAATGGAAAGCCAACGGCTGAAACCGTCACTCCTTACGCCCGGATTCCAGTGTCCGAGAGTCGGAGAGGCCGTCTCATACCAAATCAAAATGATTAGCCCGCATATCTCAGGCACTTTCTAGACGGTGCTCTGCGTGAGCGCTTCAGCGCTTCGGTTATCGTTTTGACAACCTTCCCGGGAAATCATACCATGACACGTAATACCAAATCAATTTGAGTGAGCCACGAACAGGAACAAAACTACGAATGGACAGGCATTTATTTCAACTGAAGTTCCAGGCCTTTTCTGATTTGTGTAAATTCATGTCCGTTCGTGGTTTAATCATTTAAATCTGGTATGATAAATCTGCGGTCTTTTAAACCTGTAACTTCCGCATCTTTCCCCCATGGCCACCGTCCGCTCACTTGCTGAACAACTGGGAATTTCCCACAATACGGTCGCGCTGGCGTTGCGCAATCACCCCTCGGTGGCAGCCGCCACCAAGAAGAAAGTTCAGGCAGCCGCCCAGAAGGCTGGCTACGAAGTCAACCCGGTGATGAACACCTGGATGAACTATGTGCGTTCCCATCGCAAAACCTCGTTTCGCGCCAATATCGCCCTGCTCCATCCGCCGGATCGATACGTTCAAGGCGTCGTCAATCCGTTCTATCAATATTATGAGCAGGGGATACGCGAGCAGGCGAAGCGGCTTGGTTACGTCGTGGACGAGTTTGAGTTGAATCTCGACCCCGACGAGCTGAGGCGCTTGGACCGGATCTTGAGAGCGCGTGGCATTTACTCACTGATGATGATCCGGGATCGGTCCAAGAAATTGATTTTTGATTTTCCATGGCAACATTATGTCGTCGCCACCGTGGAAAATCCGGTGGAAGGCGTCCGTTTCAACAGTGCCGCCAACCACCATTACCATACCGCCACCCTTGCCATTTCCAAGGCCGTGGAGCTTGGATACCAACGTATTGGATTTGCCGCGTCGGACTTAGCAGAATCAAAAATCCGCCAACACATGGCCGGAAGCTATTTATCCTGGCAACAAATGATTCCTCCCGAGCGCCGCGTACCTCTGCCCGAATATCATGGCTATGATCAGGAGGCATTTCTCGCCTGGGTGAAAAGCAACCGGGTCGATCTGGTCATGACCACCGCCACAGTCTATCTCAAATGGCTCCGCCAAGCCGGGTACCGGGTGCCGGAAGACATCGGGTTCATCGATCTCGCCTGGTATCCTGAGTACGGGAACATCGCGGGTGTGGACCAAAAGCCGGTCAAGATCGGCCAGGCGGCCATGGATGTGCTGGCCACCCAATTTATGGGGGATCAACGGGGAGTCCCGGAGAGCCCCAGAATGCTGTTGCTGGAGAGTGTTTGGAATCCTGGAAACACGGTTCGTGACCAGGGCGGCCGGCCTAGTCCAAGGGCACGGGATGGTGCGCCCAAGAAGCGGCCTGGTCGGAAAGGGTCAGCGAAAGGACGGCGTCCTGAAGCTCCGCATGACGCAGCCAGGCCCGTTCCAACGGTTGGCCATTGAGCTTGGCCGAAACAATATAATCGCCACCCTGTGACCGGTCGCATTCGATGCGGAATGTCCTGCCGGTTTCACCCAGACGGGCGGTCACGGAATCAAACAGCGGGGGCGTGAGCAAATAGAGATCCTGTCCGTAAATCGGATAGATGCCCATGCTGTTGAAGAGGAAATAGGCGCTTTCACAACCCATGTCCTCGTTGCCGGGAATGCCACCGGAGGCATTCTGAAATTCTTCAAGGGATTCCAGCACCCGTCTGCCTGCCAGATCGGGGCGGCCAACAATGGTGTAAAGATGCGGCATGTGCATGCGGATTTCTTTCACATCAAAATGCTTTTCCGCAAACGCAAAGTCGAGCTTGGTCATAAACGCCTCCACCCCGCCGAATCGCCGGATCAACTCAGGCAGTTGGTGCAGGATGTTAAAAGTCCAGGCAAAGCAGTTGCCTTCATAACCGAACGGATCATTCCAGCGATCCTTGATCGTCGTGTAGGGATCGAAAGGTTCATGCCAGGAACCGTCAGGGCGTCGTGGTGCAAAGACCTGCAGATCCTCCCGCCAGAGATTCCAGATTTTCTGCGAGCGGGCATCATAATCGGCGGCCACCTCCGGTTCGCCAAGATGTGCGGCAAGGCGAC
>CAZTYG010000261.1:0-1206 GCA_964617445.1 uncultured Blastochloridaceae bacterium | reverse complement strand
AATATTCGATCATGCGCGACACGCAGCTTTTGCTCAGACGGGTGGAGAGATAACCAAGTTCGTTGAAATCCTCCAGGTAGCGGCCGACCACCAGCGGATCCGGGCTGGGAACCTCCGCGTTTTTGCGGCAGTATTGAAGTGCCTTTTCGTAGTCGATCCCATCGAGCCCCTTCAGGGCGTATTCGGAGAAGAGAATATCCGCCGCACAGGCGCTCTGCATGAAGGCGGGGTAGTGGGCGACATGGGCATCGGGCAACCAACCCTGGTGGTCGGCGATATCGAGCAGGGAGTTGGCCATCTCGCGGGCCACCTCGGGGTAGAAGAGGAGGAAGAATGTGTTGGCGTTGCGGATGCTGTCCCACAGGCAATAAAAGTCGGTAAAGGCGCGGCGTCCGCTTTTCCACAGCGGATTGTTTTTGTCGGTTCCCAGATCCGTGGGCATGCAGAAAATCCGGTATATCAGGCTGTGGAACAGAACCCGGTGATCCTCATCCCCCCCTTCGACTTCAAAGCTGCTTAGAATCGGTTGCCATGCGTCTTCGTTGCGTTCGCGGCACTGCTCAAAACTCAGCGCGGCGGCCTCCGCTTCCAGATCCTGACGGGCCTGAGCAATAGAGGTGAAGGAAACGCCGACTTTGATTTCAAGTGTCCGCAGATCACCGAAACCAAGGGCAATCCGCAGGTCGGGAAAGTGGAGGGTCGCGCCATCACGGAACTCGCCGTTGAACCGCACGTAACGCGCGACGGACGATTGAACCGGATTGGAGAAGCGGACGACGAAGTAGATGGAATACGGCTTGGGTTGACCCCAGCCGCCGCGGAAATCTCCGCGGCCGATGAATTCCGTGGCCGAGACCCGCTCTAAAAAGCCGCCGACACAGGCACCCTCAAAGTCCCATTCCTCACACGGCCGAACCTGTCCGTTCTGGGCCAGGCCGGTATCCAGCACCGCGCCGGCGTCCAGAAGGATCCAGGCCGGGGCGTCCTGGGTGAACGTGTAGCGGTGCACCCCGACGTGGGGTGTGCTGGTCAATTCGGCCGTGAATCCCGCGCCCGGCACTTCCACATGGTAATAGCCGATGCAGCCGTGCTCATTTTTTGGGGCGAACATCTCGCGGTCCTGAATGGGAACCATGACATAGGGAGGTGCCTCGCTCAGGCGTGGTTGACCAGTGAAGGGGCTGATGCCGATATTGCCATAGCGTG
>CAZTYG010000260.1:0-3707 GCA_964617445.1 uncultured Blastochloridaceae bacterium | reverse complement strand
CCCGCAACAGCCAGAACCACAATCTGGAGCTCTACCATTGAGCTACGGCCGCCATGGAGGGTAAAATCATATCGGATGCGCGGGGCCGATCAACTTCTTTTCTCGCATCAGAATACGCCGCGAATCCAGCCCGCACGGGCCGAGGCGACTCCTCCGGGAATATCCGTCTCTCGGTTAACAAGCCCGTCGTAGGCGGGTTTTCTTGGAGGACAACGCGCTGCGGAGCCGGAAGACGGCCCGCAGGTACGCAATAGCCTCTTCAGGGAGGTCAGCACCACGGCACGCGCCCGGCGCGACGGCGTCTTCGCCCTCCAGACAACCGGCCCTTGCACGCGCACGGAACGCGCGTTAGCGAAGGCGCAGCACCTGGCCGGGCTGGATCGTGTCACCTTCGATTTGGTTGGCCGCGCGCAGGTTATCCACGCTGACGCCATATTGTTTGGAAATGCGCCAGAGGGTATCGCCGGGTTGCACCACATGGATGCTTTGGGTGGTGGTGGAAGCGGAGTGCGGCAGCGGATTGGTTGGGGTAGCAGGAGGTGGGGCTACCGTGGGGGCCGGGTTGGGGGCATTGCGGAGGTGGGGGCCGTTGATGTCGTAGAGTCGGGGATGACGCGGATCGGGGTCGTCTGCGTGGGAGACGACGCGTTCCGGCTGGGAGCTACCGGGTTGTGGTGGGGTGCCGCGGGTTTGGTGGACACTTGCGCCGCCTCCGCCGGCACAGGCAGTTAGCGAAAATGCGGAAAACAATGCAAACAGCAAAAGAGAATTTGGTAACCGGCTCATTCCGGGTTAGCTTACGACATGAAGCCCGCCATGCTCCACGTTTTTTGTGCCGCGTGTCTGATTCTTTCCAACCAACCGATGAAGGGAGCCGAAATGACAAACGCAGAAACCCAGCCCACTGTTTCCACCCTGATTCTCGGGGGCGGTTGTTTTTGGTGCGTGGAGGCGGTGTATGAGGCGGTTCCCGGCGTGCTTTCGGTGGTGTCCGGTTATGCCGGAGGTCATGTGGAGAATCCCACCTACGAGCAGGTCATGCGGGGAAAAACCGGGCATGCCGAGGTGGTGAAAATCACCTTCGACCCGGAGCGCGTCGGCGTAAGGCGGTTGCTGAACCTTTTCTGGCAGGCGCACGACCCGACCACTCCCAACCGCCAGGGCGCGGACGTGGGGCCGCAATACCGTTCGATCATTCTCTACGCGGATGAAACCCAGAAGCGGGAGGCGGAGGCTTCGCGCGATGCCGCCCAAACCGGGATCAACGCCCCGATCGTCACCGAGATCGTCCCACTGGAGAAATTTTTTCCCGCCGAGGAATACCATCAGGACTTCGCCGAGCAGAATCCAAACCACCCGTATGTGCGGGCGGTGATCGACCCGAAGATGCGCAAGTTGGGGTCGAAGTCGGCGGAGTAACGCTAGATCAACGCCGGCCCAACGCGGCCCATCCCCCCAGCAGCAGCAGGCCCCCGACCGGGGTGATCGCTCCCAGCCAGCGCATATCGGTCACGGCCAGCACGTATAGGCTGCCGCTGAACACCGTGATTCCTGCCAGCCATAGAAACACGGTCCAACGTCTCTCCGGCGCGGCCAATGCCACCGCCAGCAAAGCCGTCGCGTGGATCAGATGGTAAAGCGATGCGGTCTTCCAAATCTCCAGCGTGCCCAGTTCGACAAGCCTTGGGTGGAGCGTGTGCGCGCCGAAAGCACCCAGCAGCACCGCCAGAAATCCCGCAACCGCCGCGCTTCGCACCATCGCGGTCCGGCTCAAAGCAGCTCCTCCAACAACTCGGCGGCAATGTGCTCCCATTCGACCTCCTGTGCCAGCCGACCCGCTTCCCTGCCCGCGCGGGAATACCAATACGAGGCATTGGACTCATCGCCCTCCACCCGGTGCAGATGCGCGTGAACCCAATCGCCGGTGCGGCTTGCCGCCTTCTGGCACAGCTCGTGTGCCTTGTGCCAGTCCCCGCGGGCCTGCCACCACAATGCCTGGATTTCCAACGGCCAACCCGCTTCCGGTGCGTCGTTTTTCCCGGCGTGATTTCGGAGTTCTTCGGCGGTCATTTCTTTCGGAACATTCAAGAAAACCCGGCGGTCCGTGTAAACTGCCAATTCGCATTTCGCACGGATTTTTCACCGCGCTTGTCAGCCGCCCCCGCTGTGCTTGGATAAACCCTCATGGATTGGGAAATACGACCACGCTCCGAAGTCTGCTCGGCCACCAAAAAGGCCTTCGCCGAAGACGAGGAATTTTACACTCTGCTTTTCGACACCCCCGAAGGCTACGTGCGCGAAGACCTGTGCATGGATGCCTGGCAACAGCGCGGCTCCGAACCCGCGCCGCTTTCCTTCTGGAAGAGCACCTTTCAACCGGCCCCCCCGGCGGAAGCCGAGGCTGTTACCAAGGACGATGCCGAATCCGAGCTGCGCCGACTCATGGAAAACAGGCAGTCCGGTGATGCAAAACTGTGTCACCTCCTCGCTCTCCTGCTGGAACGCAAACGCGTCCTGAAAGCCCGTGAACGCATCGATGGCCCCGACGGACGCATCATTATTTACGAACACAGCGACACCCAAGAATCCTTTTTAGTTCCCGAAGTGGACTTCAAACTGGCCGATCTCGACGCTTTGCGCGAAGAAATGAACAGCGGAGTCAGCCACATCTTTTCCGTTGCCTCCAAAGCCTCGGCACTCACGCCCGCAGCGGCCCCCGCTGAATCTGAGTAAAATCATTTTACGAGCGTAAAAGGATTTTACCGCAAATGACCCCCCAAATATGCGGCAAACTTGTGTAAGTTCCTGATTATCAACGTTTCAATTATTATTTTTCGTTGGCAAGCATCCTGCACTCTAGAATGCATGATCAACGAGGAGCTTATCAATACACTACAAGGCCTGGCCGAAGCTGACACTGGGTGTCATGCGATTTACGTCCATGGAAACGGGCAGCATGGCAGGATTTTGGCGGAGGGCGGCCACATTATGGATGCCCGGTTCGAAACCCTGCTGGACACCGCCGCGCTGCAGGCGATGTTGCATCAGGAAAATTTGCAAGTGACCACCCAAGAGTGGACCGATGATCCCAAAGCCACCACCGACATCGAGATCATGCACTTCCTGATCTCCTACCTCATCCAGTTGGAGCATGCCACCGAGCAATCGGAAGCCATTTTTGCGGATCACTCCGATCTGAAAAGCACCACCTCCATCGGCAATATGGAGCACTACGACCTCATGCTGGAGTTGGTGGGCGCCGGCCTGGACGGCCGCACTTACTATTTACACGAAGGCGTCAACCTGCTGGGCAGCAGCGATCGCTGCCACATCCGCATCCCCGACGGCACCATTTCCCGCAATCATCTGGAAATCCTGGTGGAAAAATACCAGGTGATCATTCAGGACCTCGGCTCCACCAATGGTACCTTGGTCAATGGCGTGCCTGTGGAACGCGCGCACCTGCGTCCCGGCGACCGTATTGTGCTCGGTGACGTGGAGCTTGTCTATCATGTCTCCCTGAAACGCGCCTCCGGCCACGCCGGGGCCTGTGATTACGGCACCCGCTGGCAGGTGGACCAGACACGTCTCATCGGACACACCAAAAAGGCCACCACAATGGCGCTCGACTGGAGACAGTTCGCCAAAAAAGAGCCAAAGAAAAACTCCAGCCAGCTGAAAAAAGTGATGACCATGATGCTGCCCGG
>CAZTYG010000259.1:0-3729 GCA_964617445.1 uncultured Blastochloridaceae bacterium | reverse complement strand
GATGCGAGGAGCGGGCGCATTGTTCGATGGCGAAATGGCTGTCCAGCCCCACCCCTTGAGCACGGGTCAAAATGGAATCGCACTCGTTGAGAAAAGACCAGCGCCCCTGCACAAATCCAGCCCGGTCGTCGGCGGAGAAATACGGCACCGTGCGCAACAGAAAATCGCGGGGGGGAACGAAGTCGGCGTCGAATACCGCCAACAACGGCGCGTCGCACCGCTCCATGCCCCGGGCCAAGGCCCCGGCTTTGAAACCGGCGCGGTCGGCCCGCCGCACGATCTCAATCTCTTTGCCCTCCGCCCGAAGCTCCGCAGCTACGGCCTCGACCACCGCACACGTTTCGTCGTCGGAATCGTCGAGCACCTGCACGGTGTGGCGTCCTGGGTAGTCCATGGCGGCGGCGGCGCGGATCACCCGGGCGGCGACATTGGCCTCGTTGTAAACGGGCAGTTGGGTGACCACGTCTGGCCAGCGGCCCGCCCGCTGCAAAGCCGCATTTCCTTCCTGTTCCAGCCCCCTCCTGACACAGTGGTTGCCGGAAACGTGCCGGACAAGCACGGCAAGAATTCCGTAGGCGTGCAGGGCGTATATGGCCAGGGCGAGTGCCGCCAGCAAATAGACCAACGCCGCGGCATCCAGAACCCAGCGTGTGATATCGGACATTTCCATCGGTGTGCGCTTTCGACGGGTTTATTCCCGGGAAAATTCCTCCGGCAAAATGCCGGTTTGCCGCATTTCTTCACTTGACGCCGCGACAAGGAAATTTCTCATGGTGAAAATGGGGTGCGTATCGGGTGTTTTCAGCGTCCAATTTCGCTGATCCCAGCTACTTTGGTCATGGTTGTCAAGATATTGCCCGACACCCTGTTCAACAGGTTCACAACGGCATGGGAAAAATGGCAAATGCGGCGGCGGCAAATCCCAGGAACAGGAAAAAGCCCACCACATCGGTCACCGTGGTCAGCATGATCGCAGAAGCCAGAGCCGGATCAATGCGCAGAGCTTTGAGTCCGAAGGGGATCACGACTCCCGCCAATCCAGCGGCTATCATATTGAGAAGCATGGCCGCAAAAACCACGACACCCAGGGCGATATTCTGTTGCCACACCCAGGCAATCACACCGACGACCACACCGATGGCCAGGCCGTTCAACACACCAACAACCAGTTCCTTGATCAGGATGGAACGCTGACCGTTCTCCGGCACATCATCGAGCGCCAACGACCGCACGACAATCGTGAGCACCTGCGTTCCCGCATTGCCGCCCTGTCCGGCGATGATGGGAAGAAACACGGCCAGCACGGCGTATTTTGCGATCGTACCTTCAAACACCGCCACCACACCACCGGCAAGAAATGCCGTGGCGAGATTCACATAAAGCCAGGGCAGGCGGTTGCGGACCGCGTCTTGCCAAGGAGTGCCCGCGCTTTCTTCTCCCGAGAGACCGATCATGCGCTGCATGTCCTCGGTCGCCTCTTTTTCCATAATATGCATGACATCGTCACTGGTCACCAACCCCCGCAACCTTTGAAAATCATCGACCACCGGGATGACCGGAAAACCGTAGTGTTTGAAAAGACGGGCGATTTCCTCCTGATCCGCATGCACCGAGACGGCCCGCACTTCCCGGATCATGATGTCGCGGATGCGCAGTTCCGGCTTGCGAAAGAGCAGGTCGCGCACCCGCAGCACTCCGCGCAGGCGCTCATTGTGATCCGTCACATAGACATAAAAAAAGCCCTCGGATGGAGTCAACTCCTCCATGCTGCGAAGCTTTTCGATGGTTTCGGCGATGGTGAATTCATCGCTGACCGAAACCACCTCGGTCTGCATGATGCCGCCCGCGGTATCCTCGTCATACTTCAGAAGGTAGGAAATTCTCTCCGCCTCTTCCGGAGGCAGATGTTTCATGATTTCATCGAGGCGCTCTGTCGAAATTTGGCCGAGCAAATCCGCGGCATCATCGCTGAACATTTCCTCGATGATGCCCGAGAGGCGGGAAACCCGCATGGACTCCAAAAGCTCCACCTGCACGTGCGGCGGCAGTTCGACAATCACTTCCGAGGTATTCGAGTCCGACATGCGCCGAAGGACCTCCCGGATTTCATTCGTCGGCAGGTCGCGGATTTCCACGGCAATGTCACGCGGATGTTTGGATTTTAATCCTTCCACCCATTCCACATCATTCAGCAAATGTATTTTTTCAGATTCGGTTTCCATACATAAAAACTAAGCAAGGGTATCAACGGTCCAAGGGAGCCAACATAGACGCTGAAAAAAGAATGTCCCAACAAAACCACGGGACCGGTCGGCTTGAAGTAGGGAGTGTCTTCGCACCCACCCGCCTCATGTCCAATCAATGGACGCTGCCCCGTGTTTGGCGCAATGTCTTCATCGCAGCACGGTATTCATTGCCCAGTGTTTGCAGCGCCCGCCGGGCCTGATGGAGTTCGCTCTCAAGGTCTTCGATCCGGCTGCGGCGGTCATGGTCCATTTCCTCAACGGTTACGGGCGCGGTCGCCTGCCCTTCCACTTTGTGTATGTATTCATCACCGATGACCTGCCGTAGTGTTTTGGTTTCGCCCGATAGATGGTGGCGCAGCCTCTGCTCGGCGGGGATGTCGCCGTTGACGAAAAACTCCTTCAACGCTCCCACCGACGCCGGCCCGTAGACCACCACACCGTCCTGCAAAATATTCCAGACCATTTCCAGTTCCTTGAACTGGTGGACATGAATCCATATCCGTCCGTCGCGCGACACCTCGTCCCGCGGATGGAGTTGCGCCCAATCGGCCAGCGCCTTGAGGTCGTCGTAACTCAGTCCCTCGATCACATCCCCAGCGCCGTTGCGGCGCAGACGGTAGTCACGATAGTGCGGAGCGGAGGACATGGCCTTTACTTACATAATAATTTTACAAATAACAGAACAATTTGGGAACCAAAACAGCCGGTTAGGGCGCCGGGGAAGTCAGCTCCGCCACCGTTGCAGGCCCGCTATTTTCTGGATGTCGATGAGGATGAGGTAGAGGCAGGGCACGAGAATGAGGTTGAGGGCGGTGGCGAAGAGGACACCGAAACCAAGGCTCACGGCCATGGGTTTGAGGAACTGGGCCTGGGTGCTGGTCTCGGTGAGCAGGGGCAGCAGGCCGACGAAGGTGGTGAGCGATGTCAGAATGATGGCGCGAAAGCGGCGCGCCCCGGCGACACGCACGGACTGGCCCAATGGCAGGCCCCGGTCCCGGTTTTGGTTCATGTAGTCGATGAGCACCAGCCCGTCGTTGACGACGACGCCGGCGAGGGCGACGATTCCACAGAGGGAGAGCATGCTGATCGGAATACCCATGATGAAGTGGCCGATCATGGCGCCGATGATGCCGAAGGGAATGACGGCCATGAGGATGAAAGGCTGGAGGTAGGAGCGAAAGGGCACGGCCATAAGGGCGAAGATCATAAATGCGGCGAAGACAGTGCCGTCGGCAATGCCATCGAGGGTTTCGGCCTGCTCGCGGGCCTGGCCTTCGACGCTGTATCGGATGCCGGGATAACGTGCCAACAATGCGGGTATAAAATTGTTCTCCAGGTCTTTGAGGATTTCCGGGGCATTGCCGAGGTTGTTATCGACTTCGGTGGTGATGTTGACGGCGCGGCGTCGGTCGAGGCGGTTGATGACCGCGTAATCGCGTCCTTCGATGACACGGCCGACGGAGCGGAACGGCACCTCGGTGCC